>NZ_JBGTZC010000022.1:0-39776 GCF_041807725.1 Streptococcus sp. E17BB | reverse complement strand
ACAATTTGTTGCTTAAAGTCATCACTAAATTGACGACGGATTTTTCTAGACATAGAGTTCTCCTGTTTTCTTTAGTGTAGAACACTTTATAAATTCTGTCTAGTTTAGTGTAACCGATTCAGCCTTTCGGATAAGACAAATCAAAGGAGATGTGCCATCGTGACCAAGACGCTAGACTACCTCCACCGCTCCAACCAGGAAAACCACCAGCTGACCAAGGAAGCCATCGAGACAGCTCTGTTGCTTCTCTTGGAGCAGAAATCGCTCAAGAAAATTGCCATCACCGAATTGGTCGAGCGGGCTGGAGTGGCAAGAAATTCCTTTTACCGTAACTACAGTAGCAAAGAAAATGTCCTGCGGGTCATGCTCAAGGAGCGCTTTGCCCAATTGGCTAGTACCAATGTCGCCAAGTTTCAGGAGAATAGGCAAGCAGGACTGTTAGGGCTTTTTCAGTTTATAGCGGCGGATTTCCGCTTTTATCAGTTGCTCTTGGCAGAAGGGCTCCGCGAGTTAGAAGCCTATCGCTACCAGCCTATAGCCTTTGAAGAGCCTGACCAGCAAACCTACTACCGCAATCGCTTTGTGGCAGCAGGCATCACACGGGTGATTTGTGATTGGTTAGGTGAGAAAAATCCCCAGTCGCCTGAGGACATGGCAGAGCAACTTAACCGACTCTTTGAATAAAAAACACTGACTTTGCTGATTTAACTTAACCTTCAGTTACTACAAAATGTCATCGACTGTCTCAACAGCTACGTCTTTTGTTATGTCAGTTGCCCCAATTCAATCACCTAATTTGCAAGTTTACAAAAAGATAGACGCTACCTTTTACGCTATGTTTGACAACTTAACAGGGCGGTTAACTGGCGCGGACGTTGTCTCTCACTTTACCTTAACTTTTGGGGATATATAAAAGAGGCTGGGGAACACCTATGTTTCCCTAGCCCTTTAATGTCATTAGTACAGTCCAGGTGCCTGACCTAGCTCTGCTTGTAGTTGCCAGATGTTTTTTTCAACCTCACCTTGAGCATCTGCAAAGAGACCGTTTGAAGGGTCATCGCCCTCTTCGTCAGTGACGTCCAAGCCAACTTGAAAAAGATTTGCTAATTGACTATAAACAGCAATCAAACGCTCTATATGATCTTGGACAGAACGGTCATAGTCTCCTTTGACCTCAACAAGAGTTGTCACATCTAAGAATTCTCCCAAGGTCGAATAAGGAAAGCCACCTAATGTAATCAAACGCTCGCTCAGTTCATCTAAGTGCTCACTGATCGCGTCAATTAAAGTATCCATGAACGGATGTAAATGCAAAAAGCCTCTTCCTCTCATGTACCAGTGAATTTGGTGAATGATTGTTCGGGCAACTACCAAGTCAGCAACCGCTTGATTCAAAACGGCTTTTGTTTTAGGACGTCTTCCTGATTCTGTTTGACTGAGTTGCTCAACACGCTCCGCAAATTCTTTAACCGATAAAATTGTCATAATCGTTCTCCTTCTCCTCCTTATTTATAATCATTATTGATTACATTAACTATTATACGCTTTTAAAGTTAGTTGTCAAGAATTTATCCTGTCAAAAAACGAATAAAAAGATATGAAAGTAAATCATATCTTTTTTATAGTCATCGGCTTACTCCTGCTTATTCAACTGGCAACTGGGCAAGTGTCCTATGCTGAAGGTTATTTATTGCTTTGGGGAGCTATTTTGGCTCTATACGATCTAACTAGTCAGTCCTACCCACTATGGATCTGGCTAGCAGGCACTGCTGTCATCCTGCCCTTTACTGGAGTGAATACAACCAGTCTCATCCTGTTTTGCTTGGCTATTTTAGCAGAAATCAAAGATATCAAGATTGGCTCCGGTGATTTTTTCTACCTCAGTACCCTAGCACTTGTCCTGTCGACCAGTGATATTCTCTGGATTATCCAATTGGCATCTTTGATGGGGATAATGGCCGTTTGGGCATCGAAACAGGGTAAGCAGCCCATTGCCTTTGTCCCTTTTCTACTACTGGGACAGTTTATCTTGCTGCAATTAAATCAACTTATTTGATGAGTTGAGCTTCTTTTTTGAGCTGTTCTGGTATGGTTATGCCAAGCTCCGTGGCAACCGTTTCATTGATAATCGGTGTGCCCTGGTCGAATACCTCGACAGGCAACTGAGCAACCTGCTCTCCTTGTAAGAGTTTGGCTGCCATTTTCCCTGTCGCTACACCGAGCTCATACTGGTTGATGAAGACAGAGGCAAGACCGCCTTCAGCCACCATCGTGTCAACACTGGTATAAATCGGTGTTTTCGCTTCCTTGGCCGCTTGGACAACTGTTGTGAAAGCACTGGCAACAGTATTGTCAAGCGGAAGGAAAATCGCATCCACTTTCTCTATCATCACATGGGTCATGGAGGTGATGTCATTGCTTGAAGCTACAGCATATTCGATAACATCATAACCCTTGGCTTGAGCTAATGTCTTAAATTCTTCAACCTGAGACTTAGAGTTATCCTCGCTGCTAGAATAAAGGACACCCACCGTTTTGACCCCCGGTGTCAAGGTTGCCATCAATTCCAACTGGTCAGCGATTGGTGTTTTATCAGACACACCCGTGATATTGCCATCTGGTGCAGTCAAATCCTTCACCAACTTTGCTCCAACTGGGTCTGTCACAGCTCCCATCACAATTGGAATATCCTTAGTCGCTGATGCCAAGCCTTGTGCAGCGGGTGTAGCAATACCGATTAACACCTGATTTTTATTATTGACTAGGGTCTGACTCATGGTTTGAACCTTGCTCTGGTCAGCTTCACTGTTAAGAAAGTCAATTTGCAAGTTACTACCTTCTGTGTAACCAGACTCTTTTAGGCCAGCCTTGATGCCACGGTAAATGTCATCCAATGCTTCATGGGTGACAAATTGCAAGACCCCTACCTTGACCTTGTCTGTTTGATGCTTCTCAGACGACGGGCGGAGCAACTGACTGCCCACGGCTAGAACAACAAGAGCCAAAAGCCCTCCAAAAATAAATGCTAAGCGTTTGTTTTTCATGATTGTCTCCTTTTTATAGTGATGAATTATTGAGGTAGTCTGCGATGGCGGCAACATCCTTATCTCCACGACCAGATAGATTGACAAGAATGGTGTGCTCTGAGCTGAGTGTTGGTGCCAAACGAAATGCGCCAGCTAGAGCATGGGAGCTCTCAATAGCAGGTAAAATCCCTTCTGTTCGAGATAAAAGTAAGAGAGCCTTTACCGCTTCATCGTCGGTTGCTGATTCATAAGATACACGACCAATTTCCTTTAGGTAAGCATGTTCTGGTCCAACACCTGGATAATCTAAGCCTGCTGAAATAGAGTAAACAGGCGAGACTGAACCGTCTTCTTCAAACAACGAGATTGTCTTCATACCGTCAACAATTCCTACACGACCTTTAGTCATTGTTGCAGCGTGATCTGAGGTATCTAAGCCGCGACCTGCCGCTTCTACTCCAACAAGTTGTACCGTTTGATCTGACAAGTAGGCAGAAAAGGCACCGATGGCATTTGAACCACCCCCAACACAAGCAAAAACGTAGTCTGGTAAACGCGCCTCTTTTTCAAGAAATTGCTGGCGTGATTCAAGAGAAATGACTTTTTGAAACTCATGTACAATACTTGGATAAGGGTGAGGACCTACTGCTGATCCTAGGACATAGAAGGCATCAAGGTCAGCCATCCATGCACCAAAAGCGGCATCAACCGCATCTTTCAGCGTCTGTGTTCCAGTTTCCACAGCATGTACTGTCGCCCCCATCATCTCCATCCGAAACACATTAAGACGTTGCCGACGGACATCCTCTGCTCCCATGTAGATATCGCAAGCCATGCCAAATTTTGCCGCTGCCGCTGCAGTGGCTACACCGTGCTGACCAGCTCCTGTTTCTGCAATCACACGTGTTTTACCCATCCGCTTGGCCAGCAATAGTTGCCCAAGCACATTATTTAATTTATGAGAACCTAGGTGATTTAAATCTTCACGCTTCAAATAAATTTTTGCACCACCAAAATGTGTCGTTAAACTGTCCGCATAATAAAGCGGGGTCTCACGTCCTGAATAATCTTTTAGGTAGCTCTGATATTCTGCTAAAAAATCTGGATCATTTTTATAACGGTTAAAAACCTGTTCTAACTCATCCAATAAAACCTGAATAGGCTCTGGTACAAAAGAGCCGCCAAATTGTCCAAAGTAACCTGTTGTCATCTTTTTTCTCTCCTTTTGTCATCGATTTAACCAAACGGTACCTTTTTAGTCAAATCTTAGTTTTTTCCAACAACGCAAAAGCCCCCACGCAAATCTATTGCGTGAGGGCGTTAAATCAGCTTTAACACGGTGCCACCTCAGTTGAAGACTTTTGTATAGCAAAAAAGCTATGGCGTCATCATCTCAATCTCCTCTAACAAGGAGTTGCACGATAAGGGGTGCACACCGAATTCACATTGTTTAGAATTCTAATAAAACCTCAGCCCATTTCATCCCTGCCTACTACTGACTCGCAATAACCGTCAGCTCCCTGAAAGTAGTGATAGAGAGTACTTCTTCTGATTGATAATTAGTTTATCATACTTTGAAAAGGCTGTCAATAGCAAATATTATTTTTTTATTTGGTCTGTCATACAGCCAAATCAGCATAATAAAAGAGGGCAGGAGAGAGTGTCACGATGGTTTAATTTCCAACACGTTTCATCAGTTGCACTAAAGCATAGCCAAGTGCCATGCCAACTAAACTTTGTAGGCTGTTGCCAACAACTGTTGTCAGCGCCGTTCCCACGTTGGTCATCACCGTTTCAGCGATAAAATAAGTAGCGACCATCACAAGGACAGATAAAATCAGACCAAGTAGACGTTTCTTGCCTGTCCATCCAGCCAGATAGCCTTGTGCCCCGTGTGCAATCAGGCTGACCAGCATGTACTGCGGATAGCCTGAGAGGAGGTCAATCAGAAAACCAGCCAGAGCACCGACCGCAGCCCCTTCTTTCTTGCCCAAATAAAAGGCTGCAAAGTAAATCCCCACATCAAGAAGAGTGAAGAACCCCAGTGCCATGCTGAACTGAAAGACTTTACCCAAGACAAGGGTCAAGGCAGTGATAATGGCAAGCAGGGGCAAGGTTTTGATCTTAGTTTTTGTCATATTGAATCACTCCGTAATCATCAGATTGTTGAATAGCCTTATGGACAAAGGCCTTGGCGGCACGAACCGCCTCTAAGGGTGACTGCCCAGCCACCAGTTGACTAGCGATACTAGACGCAAAGGTACATCCAGCACCGATATTATTGCTCTCAAGCACAGGGCTCTCAAGCACCGTCAAGGTGTCACCATCATAAAAGACATCACTAGCGCACGCTTGGCTCAAGCGATTGCCACCTTTGATCACCACATATTTCGCCCCCAAAGCGTGAAGCGTCTTAGCGGCCTCCTGCATGTCTTCTAGGTTCTTGATCGATTTTCGGGTCAATAGCTCAGCTTCTACCAGATTTGGGGTGATGATGGTGACATAGGGGAAAAACTTTAGCAGTTCATCCCGCAGAGCAGAGACCTCAACATCGTGCGTTTCCTTGCAAACCAGCACCGGATCTAGCACCACTGGAATATCTTGATGAGCTTTGACAAACTCAAGTGCCTGCTCAGCGATGGACACATTTGGCAAAAGCCCTAGTTTTATGGCCGAAAAAGGAACAGTGGACAGGCTCTTGAGTTGATGAGCAAAGACCTGCTCGTCAGTCGCAAAAACCTCAAAACCTTCATCCGTCAGGGCGGTCAGGCAGGTCACCGCCACAAAACCGTGGTAGCCATGAACCGTGTAGGTAGTCAAGTCAGCATAGAGACCGCCCCCACTAAAGATGTCATTGCCCGAGAGGGCGAGAATGTACGTCGTCGTCATAAGAAATCTCCTTTAAGTAGAGACCACCAGGACCAGCTGTCGGACCAGCCAACTGGCGATTTTTGCTATCGAGAACGGTCTTTATCTGGCTAATAGGAAAGCGACCGTTCCCGATCTTAAGCAGTGTACCAACCATGTTACGGACCTGCTTGTAGAGGAAGCCGTTACCAGTAAAGGTAAAGGTATAGAGGTGCTTAGTTGCATCATAGGTCACGCTAGCTGCCGTGATGGTTCTGACCTTATTAGCCACACTGGTTCCACTAGCGGTAAAACCAGTAAAATCATGGGTGCCGATTAAATCCTTGATGGCTTCCTGCATAGGAGCTAGCTCGACTGGATAAGGATAGGCTGTTGTCAAATGTCTCAACATAGGATTCTTGGAGCGACCAACATCGACCAAAAACTCATAGGTCTTATGATGCTTGGCATAGCGGCAGTGAAAGTCGTCCGCCACCTGCTCAACCCTGACCACGGCGATATCCTCAGGAGACTGGGTGTCCAGCGCAAAGCGAAGCTTTTCTACCTCCCGTGCCTCAGGCAGGTCAAAATGGATGACCTGACCGTAAGCGTGGACACCCGCATCCGTCCGACCAGCCCCATGGACAGTCACGGGTTGACCACTGTTGAGCTTGGTCAAGGTCTTCTCTAGTTCCTCTTGAACACTTCTCGCTTGTGGCTGGCATTGAAACCCCGAAAAATGCGTTCCATCATAAGCAATGGTTACCTTGTATCGTGTCATGGGTAACATTATAGCATGGCTGACCATGATTTTCAACGTCGGAATAAGATTTCTTAAGAAAAGTTGCTTAAACATCTGAATAAAAAACTAGACTGGCTCATGACCAATCTAGTTTTTATTAACTTATCTAGCTCGTCTTCTCAGTCCGGCTAAGCCTAAGGCTGATAGGAGGGCTGTTGCGCCGATAGCGGCTAGAGCTGTGTGGGCATCTCCTGTTGCAGGGAGTACATTCTTACCTGCTATCGCTGAGGCTGGTGCTGAACCTACAGGAGCTGTAGCTGGTCGGCTTATGTTGCCATGGATCGGAGCGTCTCCACCTTGGTGAGGAGCTTGCGGAGCAGTAGCTGATGGTGTCTTATAAATAATACCATACTCACTGAAGTGCTCTGCGGTGAATTTGGCATAGCGCTTGCCATCACGAGTCACTGTTGTGAATGACAGGCTTTGGCTCTGGTCACTATTTGGTAGGTAAACCACTTGAGCGACATCTTTGCCGTCATCAATCGGCAGGTAAACGTCAACCGGAGCAGTTGACTTGGTGACATTACCATCCTTGTCGACCAGCTCGATATCAAAGAAATCGTAGTCGGTACCTTTGAGGATAGCTGGCGTTTCAGGGTTGTCANCGACCAGCTCGATATCAAAGAAATCGTAGTCGGTACCTTTGAGGATAGCTGGCGTTTCAGGGTTGTCAGTTTCTTTGTGGAAGACCACTCTCAAGCCTGCCACCTTGGCATCCGCTGATTGAACCTCTGCGATGATACCTGAGTCAGTTTGAGGGTTGACGTCAGTAATTTGACGCGGTGGTTGTGTGGTGTCAGGTTTGGTTGTGTTGTCACCTTGATTAGTATCAGCGCTACCACCTGCGTCGGTACCGCCACCTTCGTCAGCACCTGCATTAACACCTTCATCGGTACCTACGTTGCCATTTTGGTCGAAACTCTCATCATCGGACTGGTCATCTGAATCTGAGCTGCCTTGGTTACCACCATTATCCTGGTCATCACCTGAAGTTGGGTTGGTATCAGCTGAATCACCTGGTGTGCCTGAATCTTGACCTGTATTATCTGATGGATTGCCTGAATCTGAACGACCTTGGTCAGCGTCCGCAGCATCACCTGCGTTGGTATCGGTGCTACTGTCTTCGTTGGTACCGGCGTTGTCGCCTTGGCTGTCATCATTAGCCTGGTCACCATCTGGGGTTGTGTTTGAATCAGCTGAACCGCCTTGGTCTGCACCGGTGTGTTCGCCTTGGTCAGTACCTGAAGTGTCACCTTCATTGGTATCGGTGTTACCACCTTCGTCAGTATCTACATCACCTGGCTGACTATTAGAATCTGAACTGCCTTGGTCGGCGCCAGTATCGCCACCTTGGTCAGAACTTGCATCATCGGACTGGTCGTCAGTATTTGAGCCATCTTGGCTACCATCATTATCTTGGTCACCACCTGGGGTTGTATTGGTATCAGCTGAATCACCTGGGGTGCCTGGATTTTGACCTGTTTCGCCTGACGGATTGCCAGAGTCTGAATCATCATGGTCTGAGTTGGTCTTACCTTCTTGGTCTGCACCAGTATCCCCACCTTGCCCGGAACTTGAATCATCGGACTGGTCGTCAGAATCTGAGCTGTCTTGGCTATCACCATTAGCCTGATCACCACCTGGGGTGGTGTTTGAATCAGTTGAATCGCCTGGTGTGCCTGGATTTTGACCTGCATCACCTGACGGATTGCCTGAATTTGACCCATCCTGACTACCACCATCAATCGGTGCATGTTCTACCATGACCGAACGGGCTAAGAGAGCCACTGCTGTCCCGCTTGCTTCATCAGTCTGATAAGTCACCACCCGAACAAGACCTGCTACTTGTTGTGGTGGTAACGTTAGCCGAACAATACCCGTTGCTTCATGTTCAAGACGACTTGTTCCGCTCACTACAATACCATCAGCTGTTTGTTGAATCCGTATTGGTTCTGCTTGCTCTGGCAATAAAACCTCAACAGTCGTCCACTCTCCAGTAGGCAATGTCACATCAAAATAAGTCGCTTGAGCACCGATATCTTCTAAAGTGGCTGGGTAAGATTGCTCCAGCGGCGACTTCAAGATGACAAATTTATCTAAGGAAATCTTATGACGACTGTTGTTGATTGATTCTGGTGCAACTGTTAGTGCTATCGTATGCTCGCCGTCTGATAAGTTTCTGTACTCGCCGATTAGCACACTTTTTTCGGTGTCGCCAGACGCTTTGTTAAATAGCAGAGGCGCAACAGCTTGACCATCTATGGTCACCGTCGCTTTCCCAAGGGCCGTTGATTTCAGCCCAAAAATCTGAATTCCTGTGCCTGTAAAGGTCAGAGTAGCAGTACGGTCTGCTTCTGAACGTTGGCTACCCGTGATGTCAGCGTATTTCTCCGTGCCACCATAAAGAACATTATCAGACCAGTTACCAAAGACAGAACCGTAAGTAACTCTCGGATCTCTATCGTCTAAGACTTCAGAACTTCCGGAATTCTCCGTCAACACACGGAAATAGTCTAGAGAAATCTTATTCCGCTCATTTGTACGTGTAGCAGGTCTGTTATCAATGACCAGTTTCAACTCATGCGCACCATCTGTTAGACCGTCAATTTGCCCAATAAGAACACCCTTTTGAACACCGCTCGTTCCATAGAAATCCAGCTCTCCACGAGCTTCGTTATCAACGTAGACCAGAGCCTTACCAAGTCCACTGTGTTTCAACCCATAGACTTGGATACCAGTGCCAACAAATGGGACGATGACTGTTCGGTCAGCCTCTGACACCTGACGACCTGTCAAATCACCAAATTTTTCCGTACCGCCGTAAAGGCTATTGTCCGCCCAGTTGCCAAAAATGGCCCCGTAGCGTATACTGCTGTCTCGGTCATCCAAAATAAGTTTGACATCGGCGATATTGGCTGGATCAGACCAAGCTGTGCTCAAGGTATCCGATAAGACAGCTTGTACACGATAAGCATAATGATGGCTTGGCAAAACTCTTGTATCACGATAAGTCGGATCAACCGTAGTAAATGTTTTTGTATCAGCTACCCGACCCGCTTCATCTCTTGCCACACGTTCAATACGATAGTAGGTAGCCTTATCAATAGGTGAAAAAGTCAACTCAGCCTGACCTTCACCAGTTCTCTCCGCCCGCAAGTCAGTGATACGTCCCAAAACATCACGGATAAACACCACATCACCTGCTGTTGTCTCGATTTCAATGCGATCCGCCTGAACACGTCGGAAACTTGCTGGCAGACCATTGATGGTCACTGTGGCCGTTTCGATACGTGGGTAATCAATCTGAAGTTTACCCCCTGATTTTGCTTGTAAGGTCAAGTGGGTCAGGTTTTTCTCCTGCCAGGCCATGGCTACCTCAACATTGCCACGCGCCACTAAACCTGAAACTTGTCCTGTTTTCCAAGCATCTGGAAGAGCTGCTAATGGGGCAATATAGCCTGTGTGAGATTGCAACAGCATTTCCGTAATACCTGATGTCGCACCAAAATTGCCATCAATTTGGAATGGCGTATGAGTGTCCCATAGGTTAGTAAGGGTTGAGCCACGCAATTGCTCTGCCAGTAAGCGATGCGCACGGTTACCATCTAACAAACGCGCCCAGAGGTTAATCTTATTGGCTTTCGACCAGCCCGTTCCTCCGTCACCACGCGCGTTCAGAGTTGCTTTTGCAGCCTCAAGATAGTCTGGTTGGTCCTTGCTAAACAGGGTACCTGGGAACAAACCAACAAGCTCTGACACATGACGGTGATTGGCCTGAACCCCCTCTCCTGTAAAGGCAGGCGTGTCTTCCTCGTACCATTCTTTGATACGGCCAGCATTATTGATATGAAGAGGTTTCAGCTTATCAAATTTGACTTTAATCTCCTTGACAAATTCGGCATCCTTACCTAAAATCTCAGCGGCCTCCATGTAATCATGGAAGAGTTGCCAAATCAGTGATTGGTCAAAGGTATTGCCGATAGAAATGCTACCGTGCTCAGGTGAATAAGATGGCGATGACACATAACGATCGCTAGCCTGATCATAGTGAAGAAAACTATTCCAGAACTTGGCAGTCTCTTTGAGCATTGGATAGATTTTCCGTTCCAGATAGTCTTTATCCTGCGTGAATTTATAGTAATCATAAACATTCTGCATAATCCACGCATTTGATGCCGGTGACCAGCCCCAGTAGTAGTTCCATCCCGGTGTTGTCCAACCAAACGGCGTTGCTTGAGTATGGGCTAACCAGCCATTTTCCTCCCCATCTCGGGACTCGATACCACCATATTCCTTCGCAGCAATACGACCATAGTAACGCATATCATCAATATAGTTGATCAATGGCAAAGCGGTCTCTGCTATATTGGTGCTATAAACCGGCCAGTAATTCATCTGGAGGTTCACATTGAGGTGATAGTCAGAGTTCCAAGGCGGATTATCCACCGCATTCCAGACCCCTTGCAGGTTGGCAGGCAAGGCATTGAGGCGATCGCGCGATGACGTAATCATCAGATAACGACCATACTGGAAGAATAATTCCTCTAGCTCTTGCCCAGTCTCTGGTCTGTAATCGCGCAACAGACGGTCTGTTGACGCTGTCATCTCTTTGTCTGTCAAATTCAGTTTAACACGGTCGAACAGGGTTTTGTAATCAGCTACATGCGTTTCCTTCAGCTGCTCATAGGTTTTTTGCTTGGCTTTGGCAACAATTGCCTTGACCTCACTGACAACATTGGCATCTGGTCTACGATAATTGGTCTTAGGATTTTGTGCAAAATCTGTTTTTGCCGTCAGCAGCAAGGTGGCGTAGCTAGCCCCACGAACTGATAATTTATCTTCATGACGCGTTAATTCACCGTCCGTATCAACACTCAGAAACGATGCAAACCTCATTTTGTTGTTGGTCACTTCTCCAGACAAGAGAATCCCCTCATCGCTATAGGTTACCTCTCCAGTCTTATAGGAAGACCGTTTGTTTTCGTCGTAAGTCGTTTGATTTTTCAACCAATCTGTCGTTAAACGCATTGACACCTCAAAATCCAGAGATTTCTCTCCCTCTTTGGTGAGATGAGTCACTGTAACGTCATCAGGAAAACTCGAAAAATGTTCACGACTAAAGGTTGTGTCTGCCTGCTTATAGCTGGTACGACTAATCGCTGTCTTGATGTCCAAATCACGGTGGTAGTCGGTCACACTATCCAATGTTTTTTCTTGATTGGTAAAATCGATAAAGACATCACCAAACGCCAAATAGCGCCCGTACTGCTCATCGTAGGGACCTTTGAGATGGGTTTCTGCCAACCGCTTGGCCGTCGTCAAATCACCTTTTTCTAACGCCTCTCGAATTTGCGGCAGGTACTCATGTTTATTGGCTAAATTTCCACCGTTATAGGTCGCATCATCAGGAGTCGGACCTCCAGACCACAAGGTTTTCTCATTAAACTGGATTTTCTCCGCCCCAACAAGTCCGAAAATCTTAGCACCCATTTCGCCATTACCAATCGGCAAAGCCTCGCTCTCCCATCCTTGATAAGTCGTCGCTGCAGGCCGCTCATAATGGAGCGTGTAAGGATTTGAATCGACGACCTCAGGTTGCACCTGTATCGACTCAGTAGCCGGCTCTTCTTTATTGTCAAGGTCAATAGCTGGCGCTTCGCTCCTACTTTCAGCTTCAGCAGAATGTGATGCATCAGCTCTGCCAGCAGGAACGGGGTCAGTAGTCACAGAACCAGATTCATCGGCTTGCACTGTCATTTGACCAAATAAACTTGTCCCAATGATAACTGAACAAACACCTATACCCAGTTTTCGGATACTAAAATGACTCTTTTTTGAAAAAAGATGTTGTCTCACAAAAAGCCTCCTTGAAATCGTTTTCTTTTTATTTATATAATAACCTGTTTTATGGTTTTTTGCAAGCATTTTTTGAATTCTTTTACTAAATTTCTACAATAAATCATAACCACCCGTCTAACGGGTGGTTTGAACAGGGGCTATAAGCCCACATCACCAGCCAGCGCCTATGCTGCTTTCTTTCACGTTGTTCAAGCCTCACTGCTCTTGACTCGTCACAAACCTCTCAAAGAGGTGTTGGTATTACTTGCCATTATCCCTAAAGGGATCTTCGTATTCTTTCACACTCAGTTTATCAAGTGATATATCATGCTTTTCCTGTTCTTGAATATATTTCTTTATGGTGGCTTCATTAAGTCCTACTGTGCTTACATAATAACCCTCTGCCCAAAAATGGCGATTCCCAAATTTATATTTCAAATTGGCGTGTTTATCAAACATCATAAGAGCACTCTTGCCTTTTAAATAGCCCATGAAACTGGAAACGCTGATTCTTGGTGGAATACTAACTAGCATGTGAACATGATCTGGCATTAAATGTCCTTCTATAATTTCAACACCTTTATAGCTACATAAACGGCGGAATATCTCTCCTAAACTGCTTCGATATTGATTATAGATGACTTTTCGTCTATACTTAGGGGTGAACACAATGTGATATTTACAATTCCACTTTGTGTGTGATAAACTATGTGCTTTTTGATCCATATTTTTCTCCTTTCGCTCTACAATAGGCTTGAACACCTTTATTGTATCGCGTTTGGAGTTTTTTTTTGGTATAACCTGCGATGCGCACCCGCATAGCGGGTGGTTGTTTGTTTCGCTCCGTAGGTGCGAAACGGACTTAAAGTCACATAATCAAAAAACTAGACTGGCTCATGGCCAATCTAGTTTTTATTAGCTTATCTAGCTCGTCTTCTCAGTCCGGCTAAGCCTAGAGCTGATAGGAGGGCTGTTGCGCCGACAGCGGCTAGAGCTGTGTGGGCATCGCCTGTTGCAGGGAGTCCCTTCTTACTTGCTGGTGCTGAAGCTACAGGAGCTACTGATTGGCTTGCCACCTTAACAAGCTTAGCAACTTCTGCCTTGATGGCTTCGAGTTCAGCTTCAGTTTCTGCGAAGGCTACCTTGACAGCCAAATCACCTTTTTGCTCGTCAGTCAAGTTAGATGCATCGATTGCTTTAAGCAAATCGGTCGCCAATTTATCCTTGTCCACAGGTTTATTTGGTGTATTACCAGTGTCTGGTGTGTTGCCACCTTGACCAGGGGTTCCTGGAGTCGGAACATGGTCTGGATCTGGAACCGGTGTTGATTGTGGCTCATAAACAATACCATACTCACTGAAGTGCTCTGCGGTGAACTTAGCATAGCGCTTGCCATCACGAGTCACTGTTATGAATGACAGGCTTTGGCTCTGGTCACTATTTGGTAGGTAAACCACCTGAGCGACGTCTTTACCGTCATCAATCGGCAGGTAAACGTCAACCGGAGCAGCTGGTTTGGTGACATTACCATCCTTGTCGACCAGCTCGATGTCAAAGAGGTCGTAGTCGGTACCTTTGAGGATGGCTGGTGTTTCAGGGTTGTCAGTCTCTTTGTGGAAGACCACTCTCAAGCCTGCCACCTTGGCATCCGCTGTTTGAACCTCTGCGATGATACCTGAGTCAATATCCTTGATTTGACGAGATGGTTGTGTGATGTCAGGTTTGGTTGTGTTGTCTCCTGCGTTGGTATCGGTGTTATCATTTTGCTCATCGCTTGGTTTTTCAGGCAGCTGGTCTTCTTCGGCCACTTGTTGTTTTTTCTCCAGTTTAGCGAGAGCTTCTGTGATAGTTGAGATATAACCATCAACGATAGCTTGATCTGAGGCTTTTTTATCCAACTGAATAGCCGAAATGGCACTTTCCAGAGCAACTAAACTTTCGTCCGTATACATGGTGAGGTCTTCTGGGATACTCAATAGCAACTCTTGCAAGCGGCTGTAATCGGCTAGCTCCTCTGGTTTTCTTACCAACATCTCTGCGACATGTTCCAGACCAGCCAGCGCACGATCAATTTCAACCTGCTGTGTGGTTAGGCTGTCGTGAACGGCTCGCGCAGCAGCGACTTTCTGACTAAAGGCTTGGTAACTGTCCTCGGTGTAATCAGTTGCTGCAATTGCTTCAAGCGGTGTCAAGGCAGCTAGGAGCTGGCTTTTATCCACCAAACCAAGCGCTTGGTCGATCTGACCGAGCTTGAACTTAGCTTGTTTAATGTAGCTGAGGTCAGTGGTTACTCCACCTTTCCATTTTTCAGAAAACTCTCTGTCAAAGTGACCGTAAGAGTTCATGATGAAGGTGCCGTCAGGTTGAACAACCAACCCAGCATAGCCCGTATCACCTGAGAAGTGGTTCTGTGCCCAATCCTCAGCGATAAGAATTCGGTACTGACCTTCGTTCTGGTTCATGATGTCTTCATAGGTACCAACCCAAGCTACCCATTCCCCAGCTCGCCAGTCACCTGGTTCAATTTTACCATTTTTGTTGTAATCCAGCGTAATCTCACGGAAAGTGACTAGCAGACGACCGCTAATTGGATCATAAGCAATCTTATGGCGTTCCCCTTGTAGGGCGCCTTGCATGAATTCTGGACGGGTCCATGTCTGACCTTCATCATCCGAGTAGAACATGGTTGACTTATGTTGGTGAGATTGAGAGCGACCGAGAGCGACTAGACGCTTGCCGTCTGGTGAACGGAAGACGCCGACTTCAGCCAGCTGAGTTGCTGCTTCAATATCACGGTGCTCAGGAATCAATTTCTCAGGAGCACTCCATTGCTCGTTGCCTTGCTCATCGAAGGTCAGGTAGGTTTTGTAGTTGACAAAGCTAGCGTCAATGTATAGCCCCATCCATTTGTCGATAAAGTTACCTGCCTCATCCTTGAGCTGGGTCAAGCTAGACATGGCAACGATTGAGAAGTTTTGTGAACCATCTGCTTTGGTTGGCTGGAACTGTTTGTACTCTGACCAGGTTTGACCATTGTCTGTGGAGATTGAAGTATCCCAACCGCCGCTGGTATTGCCATGCCAGTTTGGTCGTCCTGCAATCATGATCAGTTTTTGTGAACCGTCTTTGAAATTCAGTTTATAGAGGGTTGGTGTTTCCCAAGAATTTGCCCATGACGCTGGAATATCAGTTTTCTCTGTCCATGTCTCGCCACCATCATGGCTAACTTTCATGACCACCGGTCCTCGTCCATGTCCAACTACGAAGGCTGTTAGCAGGGTTTGGTTATCGTCCAGCATGAGCATGTCTGGGTGAGCCAAGTACTGACGTGGTGTGTTTGGTGCCTTTTCCACATCAGACAAGTTAGCTTCTGGCATCTTATAGGTTGGAATAGTGTACTGGATTTCCAGACGTTTTTCGACCGTCACTGGGATTTCCTTGCGATAGCCACCTGCCGTGTTTTCGATAACCAAGCTTGTGCGACCTTTTTTCAGCGCTGTTACACGACCATTAGCATCAACACTAGCGATCTCTGGGTCAGTGATGGTGTAGGTTACAGTCTTATCAGCAGCATCAGAAATTAGATCAGCATTGACTTGCTGGCTGTCGTTGATATAGAGTTCCAAAGCTGTTTCAGCCACATTGAGCCCTTTGACCTGCATGGAAGCGACAACCTCGGCACCTGTCAAGGCACGGTTGTAAATCTTGAGCTCATCCAGTAGCCCTTTAACATTGCTACCACCGATCACATTAGCTGGGAGGATAAAGTCACGTGTTTTTGTCCAAGCGTTTGTTTGCACCAGCTGACCATTGACATAGAGACTGAGACCGTCTTGTGCGCTATTGGTCCACGTGTAATGCACCCAGTTACCTTTTGGTGCGGTATGGTTAAAGGTCAAGACATCTCCTGCACCTTTACCAACGTGCACACCTGCTTTTTCACGATTTGTCGCTAGTCGAGTATCAAGGGAGCGCTGACCATCAGTACTACTTAGGATAGAGTGGCGGTTGGCACCTTCGGATTCGTTGTAAAGCCAATACCCAACAGACCAGTCGTGGTTAAGAGACGGCAGGTTAGGTAAGGTCACTTGTTGACCTGGCTCCAAACGCAGGGCTTTACCAGAAATTCCATCTACCAGTTGACTAGTTGCTGGTTGACCATGACGGTCGCCCCATGAATCACGAACTGGACTTGTGGTATCATCAAAGGCATAATAGGCAACCTGAGCAGCTTGGTCAACGGTCAAACGTTCAACAGTAAGTGTCTCCTGAGCTGATTTACTAGGGTCTTGCTTAGAGGTTGCTGTGATGGTCACTTGACCTGCCTTCAAAGCGGTCACCTCACCCGTTTCCGAGACGCTAGCAATCAATGGGTTGCTACTGGTCCAAGTTACCAGTGGGTTGATGAGATTGGTTGGCGCCAACGCAGCAGTCAGTTGGCGACTTGTGCCAACAATTAGCGGTTGCGCCACCTCGCCACGGATAGCGATGCTCTCAACCTCTCTTGAGCCTGTTTGTTTCAAGGTAACATGTTCACGGGAAATGGCCGCAATCTCATCCTTGATGGCCTGCATATCACGGGCAAGAGCTTGTTTACCTTCTTCGGTCAGATATAGGCGATTGTTCGGATATTGCGCCTTGACTGTTTTGAGCAAACGGTCAACACGCTCAGCAAGGGCTGGTGTTTCTTCTTTGATTTGGATTAACTTGTTGACATCGCGAATGCCTTCTGCCATTTTTTCCAAACGTAAGGTTGATTTGGAAACTGGGTTGGCACTGGTTTTCAAATCTGGGTAGACGAGGAAAGGGTCGCCTGTTTCAAAGGCATTGTGCGTAGCATCTTCCAGAGGATTTTCCACCCATGAATCATAGGCCCAGCGCAGGAAGCCTTGACCACCAACCGCATAGGCATAGAGCATGGTCCAGTAGCTCTCGCCTGGTGCGCTAAGAGAGAAGTTCCCTGGTTTCTCACCTGTTGCCGTGTAAATGGTTGTCCGAAGACCGCGAGCCGCCCGTTCTTTACGCAAGGCTTCAAACTCAACAGGGTGAGCCTTGACGGCATTGGCACCGACATTGAGGTCGGTCACTCGCATAGCTAACTCACGCTTGTTAACAAAGCCATCCATGGCACCTGCTGTCTTGAATGGTTTGCCGTCGATGCTACGGACACTGTCAATCAAGTCAAAGGCTCGTTTGTCAAACCCACGTTCGTCGATACCGATATAAACCTGATCCTTCCAGCCTTTTCTCTCCACATGAACGATAAAGTCTTGGAGGAAAGCATTCCACGTTTTTGTGTATTCCTCACTACCAACGGTGTAGCGGCTGATCACTTTTTGCCCAGTGGCTTCGTCAAAATAACGGAACTGATTGGTCCATGGCGCCACACTGTAGCCAACAATCTTGTCACCGAGACCAAGGGATTTGTTAAATTCCACCCATTTATCAAACTTGGTGTAGTCAAAACTGAAGGTACCGTCAGCTTTCTTGGTCCAATCAATCATGGATGGGAATTTGATCTCATTTTTACTGTAAGTCTGACCTGCCCAAGCCTCCTCAACGATGGTCGTTGTTACGGCATGACCACCCAGTGCCTTATAGCGCTCCATATGTGGCCTTAAAATCTCAAAATGTTTTTCAGAAAACGGCTCAACATTGTAGTACTCAGCTACTGCAAATGGATTTTGCCATAACTCAATATCAAAGCTATCTTTGAAGTCAGTCACTGGTTTTAGGGTCGCATCGGCAACTTCCAAGGTATAGTTAAAGCTGAGCGGTGTTGCTAAGTGGTCTGCCAGAACTTTTACCGTACCTGTATATCGACCTGCTACTGCCTGCTCAGGCACCTTGATGGTCAACCACACGTTCTGCAGGCTATTAGCTGCCATGGTAGCTAAAGGCTCCGTCTGATAGATGACCTCGTTAGCTTCTGCACGGTTACCTGTTGGAATAGGACGCGTGGTGCTGCCGTAGCCCTGCATACCAGTGAAAGCTTGGACTGACTTGATAAAATGTGCTGTGATGTTGTCCTTGCTGATCGTGTTTGTACCGTCAGTAAAATCGCTCACTTCAACTCGAACATTAGTTAGGGCATCTTCGCCAGACTTAATGGTTAATTGAGAAGTTGCTGTATCGTTGCGCCAAGCGGTTAGCTGGCCTTGTGCAGCCAAAGGAACAGTATCATATTTATCTTGTGTATACTGAAGGTTGGTATCAACCACACCACCTGTTAGCTGAACCTCCCGTTCAGAGGCAGATTGAGCTTCTTCCAAAGCCTGAGCTGCTGCGTGTAGTTGAGCAAGTGCTGCACGCAATTCTTCGCTGGTTGATTGCTCATTAGCAATAACTTGACGAGCTGCTTCGATGGCTCCCATAAAAGCGGTTCGGCTAGCTTCTGTATAGAGTGACAGATCTTCATTAGAAATACTAGCTAACAAGCCTATCAGAGCCTCACGTTCATGAGAAGAGGCTGGTGAGTTAGAAACAAGGGGCTGGTCAGCTACACGAGGAGAGGTTTCTACTGCTTCTCCTTCAGGTAAGGCGGTAGCTGTCTCCTTTTCTGTAGCAGTTTCTTTTTCTAAAGACTGAGCAACGGCTGGATCAATATTTGCCTCAGTTGCGCTCGTCTCTGCCAACACTGTTCCCCCATTGGCAAATAGCACAGAACCGATTGCAACCGAACAGGCACCCAAGGACAATTTCCGAATGGAAAAAATCTGTTTTTTAGACCATAAGTCTTTCATTTTTCTCTCCTTTTTTGAAAGTGTTTTTATTTTTTGTCTTATTATAACATAAAATAAAAAATGACGCAATTTTTTACTTGAAATTTTAGTAAATAATTATCCCTCCCTCTCACTAACCCCCTTATCCTAGTCAAATGATGCTAGCACAAACTAACACAAATAGGTCTTGACGATTCTGAAAAAATAGGCTATAATAGTTGCTGTTATGGCGGTATAGCCAAGTGGTAAGGCACGGCTCTGCAAAAGCTTGATCACCGGTTCAAATCCGGTTACCGCCTCTAGGTGCACCTCTAGGTGCTGTCAAATGCTAAGACGAACTCATAAAAATGAGTTCGTCTTTTTTATCAATAAATAGCCGTTGATTTTATTTGGTCAATAAAAAAAAGCCTGTCCCCATCAACTTTATTAGTTGAGATGACGGAGTACAGAAAGACTAAAAAAGAGCTATTAACCCTAATATTCAATAACTTAAAGAATAGAGGAAAGTCTACCACTACTTCAACTTAATAACAGCGATAATCCTCAAAAACGAGTACTTTGTCTTCTGCTAGTCATCCGCCAAATTATCTCTGTATCAGAAATAAAACCCAAAACATTTTCAGCTATTGTGAACAATAGCATCAAAAAGACCCCTGGCAAAAATTGAACCGCCCCCAAAAAGTTAGACAGAAAAAATCTAATTTTGAGGTGCGGTTCAAACATTTACAGGAGGTTTCTCTTCGCTATAAATCAGTTGATTACGCTGACTAACGTTTAGCCTTTTCTAGGCACTGTTTTATCAGCTTATAGACGTGCATTCAGCTCATCTGACAGTTCCTCAAAGCCTGGCTTGCCAAGAAGGGCAAACATGTTTTTCTTATAAGCTTCAACACCTGGCTGGTCAAATGGGTTGACACTGTTGAGGTAACCTGTGATAGCAATGGCTAGCTCAAAGAAGTAAATAGCATAACCCAGCGTAAAGGCATCCTGCTCCTTCAAGATGACAAAGAGGTTGGGCACGCCGCCATCTGTGTGAGCTAGTAGCACACCGTCTGTTGCCTTTTTGTTAACAAAATCAACATCCTTGCCTTGCAGGTAACCTAAACCATCCAAATCCTCAGCCAGCTCTGGAATTAAGACGTTTTTACGTGGCTTATCCACACGCACCACCGTCTCAAACAAGTTGCGATAGCCTTCTTGGATAAATTGCCCCAAAGAGTGCAAATCAGTCGAGAAGTTAGCAGATGTTGGGTAGATACCTTTCTGGTTTTTACCTTCAGATTCACCAGCTAACTGCTTCCACCACTCGCCAAAATACTGGAGCGATGGCTCATAGTTAGCCAAAATCTCTGTCACATAGCCCTTGCGATAAAGCACTGTCCGCAAGGCTGCATACTGGTAGGCAATATTGTCAGTGATTTTATCTGAGGTCAATGCCTGGCGGGCCGCATTGGCACCAGCTATGAGCTGTTTGATGTCCGCACCGCTAGCAGCAATCGGCAAAAGCCCTACAGCTGTCAAGACCGAGAAGCGACCACCGACATCATCTGGCACGACAAAAGTCTGCCAGTTGTTGGCGTCTGCCTCCACCTTAACCGCCCCTTTAGCCTTATCTGTCGTGGCATAGATGCGTTTGTTGGCTTCCTCTTGACCATATTTTTTAACCAAGAGCTCTTTAAACACACGAAAAGCAATCGCTGGTTCAGTCGTTGTCCCTGACTTAGAAATCACGTTGACAGAGAAATCCTTATCTGCCACATACTCCACCAAGTCTGCCAAGTAGGTTGAGGAAATAGAGTTTCCAGCGTACAAAATTTGAGGCGCTTTGCGCTCTTGTGCAGACAGCAAGTTAGCAAAGTGATGGTTGAGGAAGTCAATGGCTGCTTTGGCCCCCAAGTAAGAGCCTCCGATACCGATAACCACTAGCACCTCGCTGTCAGACTTAATCTGCTCAGCCGCTGCTAAGATACGCTCAAACTCGTCTTTATCATAGTTCTCTGGTAAATCTAACCAGCCCAAAAAGTCACTCCCTGGACCAGTCTTTTCGCGGAGCAATTTATCTGCCAGAGTCACTTGCGGTTGCAAGTAATCCAACTCCTCCTGTCCAACAAAAGTCCCTAGTACTTTAGAATAATCAAATCGAATAGTTGTCATGCGTTGATAACCTTTCTAACTAATATCCCCTATATTTTACCTTTTTATGGGGCAAAAATCAAGCATTCCTTGTAATTTGTGAGCATTGAAACAAAATCATCTAGCCCCTCATTAAGCAGCTAGATGATACAGCCTTAATGCCACAAATCTGCAACAATATTGGTCTGGTCGCGGTCTGGACCGACAGAGAAGGTCAAGAGTTCCACACCAACCAGCTCTGTAATCCGCTTGACATAGTTCTGAGCATGAAGCGGTAGGTCTTCAAAACGACGAACACCTGTGATGTCCTCGGACCAACCTGGCAACTCCTCATAAATCGGCTTGCAGCGGTTGAGCTGAACGGTGCTAGCCGGGTAGTAATCAATTCGCTCCCCATCAAGGTCATAAGCCACACAGATTTTCACAGTCTCAAGCCCTGACAAGACATCAATCGAGTTGAGGCACAGGTTGGTAATACCAGAAACACGGCGGCTATGACGCATGACCACACTGTCAAACCAGCCCACACGGCGTGGGCGACCTGTGGTCGTGCCGTATTCTTTTCCGATTTCACGGATACGCTGGCCAATCTCGTCATGGAGTTCGGTTGGGAACGCCCCCTCACCAACACGGCTGGTATAAGCCTTGCAGACACCAACCACCTTGCTGATTTTGCTTGGTCCGACACCAGAGCCGATGGTCACCCCACCAGCGACAGGGTTCGATGACGTCACAAACGGATAGGTTCCTTGGTCAATGTCCAACATGACACCTTGAGCGCCTTCAAAGAGCACCCGCTTATCCGCATCAAGCGCATCATTAAGCACGACAGAGGTATCCGTCACATACTGCTTGATTTGCTGACCGTAGGAGTAGTATTCTTCAAAAATTTCCTCAAAATCCAAGGTATCTGCTTCATAGAACTTTTCAAAGAGGCGATTTTTCTCTGCCAAGTTCACACGCAACCGCTCTGCAAAGACCTCTTTATCCAGCAAATCCGCAATACGGATACCAACACGACCTGCCTTGTCCATATAGGCTGGACCAATCCCCTTGATGGTGGTGCCGATTTTTTGGTCACCTTTTGCCTCTTCTTGTAACTGATCAAGCTTGATGTGGTAAGGCAAAATGATGTGCGCACGATCTGAAATCCGCAGATTATCCGTCGTCACTCCCTCACCATGAAGGTAGTCTAGCTCCTTAACCAGCGCCTTGGGATTGACCACCATCCCATTTCCGATAACAGCCGTCTTTTCAGGGAAGAAAATCCCGGACGGAATCAAGTGTAGCTTGAACTTTTTACCATCAATAACGATGGTATGTCCTGCATTGTCTCCGCCTTGGTAGCGGGCGATAACCTCTGCCTCCGCTGCCAAGAAATCTGTAATCTTGCCTTTTCCTTCGTCACCCCACTGGGTGCCTACTACAACAACTGCTGTCATTTCTTGTTCACCTTTCTTTTGGCTCGCTACATGCACAAGCCTAGTGCGTTCTATCCTAAAACATTATAAGCTTTTTTTGTTAAAAAATCAATAAAAACCTATATTGGTTCGCTTTTTAATTTAAAAAACGTTGTCATTTTTTAGAACGTAAAGTTTTCATGTCAAAGGTTGCTTTTGAATAAACACAGACAGGCTAAAATCACAGTAATTTCTTGTAAAGTTGTCTGTTTTTAGCTAAAATATAAGGTAAGATAGTATACGGAAAGGACAACAATGACAAAACACAGAGTAAAGCGGATGAAAGACGAAAAGATTGTTCTTTATGTCGTCCTAGCAATGCTTGGTATGGGCGCTTTACTTGCTACCTTACCCTTAATACTAGCGGGTGCTATCGGATTTGTTATCTATCAATTAGTGGCTAAACAAAGAAGACTGCCTAGCCAAAGCCCCAACCCTCGCTTGCAAGACCTCAAAGGTAAGATTAAACGCGCCGATCGCCAAGTAAGCTTGCTTGAGGACTATCAGTCCCAAAAAGAGTACACCCAATACGGCGTGTTGGCGCACCAGCTTTTGCCCCAACTAAAAACCATCCAAAATGAGGCTGACCAACTCAAAGAGGACATGGGGCAAGAAATCTACCAGCGTGTGTCAAAAAAAGTCACTCAAGTGACTGGCGAGATTACGACAGAATTGAACCGACTAGGCTTATCCGCGGATAGTGAGCCGTTGAACCCCGAGGAGGAGCGCGTGCTTCAGCTGGCTCCAGAATTGTTAACTTGCTATCGCAATATTCGCATGGATGACCGTATTATCCGTGAAAAAATCAAAACGATCCCCAATCAATCTGAGCTCACCGCTTTGCATGACACCAACATGAATCGGTTCGAAGACATTTTGTCAGGTTATCTGAACATCAAAGCGTCTCCGAAAGATTTCTATCAAGCGCAAGAACGCTTGGAACGAGCAAAAACAGCTCTGGAACAATTTGATTTGGACTTGGATGACACCTTAAAAGAACTCAACGAGAAGGAGTTAAGTGATTTTGAGGTGAGTTTACGGCTGATGAGCCAAAAGGAGCGTAAAGATGAGAACTAATCGATTATTCTGGCGATTCACAGCTGTCCTATCCCTAGTATTTTGGGGAACATTGGGCAACAATCCTTTCTTGGTTGGTTCTGGTATTAGTTTAATCATGTTTTGGTCGCTAAAAAAGCAGATTAATCGCAGAACTTTGCCAGCCAATCGACGGCCCTACACCATTTTTTTAATTGCCCTATGTGCTTTTCTTCCGCTTAGCTACACTGAGTTTTTTGGGGCTTTATTTGGATTTACTGGGCTACTCTGGGGTGGCTATGCCGTATCCAACCAATTATCCACTCGCCAGCAGCAGAAATTAAGCGGTCAACGAGTCGCAGCCCTGCCAACGATTGACCAAATCAAGTCCACTGTTAAACAGCTTGATGGCAGCGTGTCTCGGTTAAAGGCGTTAGCCGAATCCAAGCAACACGCCGCCTATAAGGCATCAGCACCTGAGGTCTTGACAGAACTAGAGCAACTGGCAGATCAGCTTAATCAACAAAAAAACAGGTTAGACCTGGCGACCTTTCAACGCTTGATGACCCGCATCGCTACTGAGCGACAACTGATTCAGGATACCTTGCATCAGTTACAGCATGACTGGGAAAGTCAATTGCCAGATCAACACAACATTAAGCAAATCGCTCCTGAAATCAGTGCAGCTGTCTATCAGATTAGACAAGATAGCCAGCTCATTAAGGAGCAAATCAAGAAAAGCCAACTCGCTAATCAGGCTGAATTGCTAGAACTTCATCAGACTAGCATGTTGCGATTTAACAGCATCCTAACTGGTTACCTTACCATCAAAGAGCACCCAAACCATTACTATGACGCTGAGAAACGCTTGACCACAGCCCAAGAAACCATCGAGCGCTTCGCCAACGATTTAAAAGAACAAGTCCGCCAACTCAATGAAAATGCTATGTACGAGTTCGAAGTCAATCTACGACTGCTCAACTCAACTGTCTAGCCAATCAAACCTAAGGAGATCCTATGAGCCAATTTAATTTTGATATTGATAAAATTGCCAACAATGCTGTCAGAAAGGTTGATAAAACAACTGAAATCATCCAAACAACCAAGGAGTTAGGAACAGGGCAGGTGGGCTTTCTGGATAAGTTAACACCTGAACAACAAACAGCGATTACCGAACGAGCACCACAGCTAGTCGACAGTTTCATCACTGACCAGAATGCCTTGCTAGATTTCGGTCAAGCCGCCGTCGAAGAGGTTAATAAAACCGTCAATCACATCTTGTCTGAACAAAAGAAACTAGACATTCCTCAAGTTGATGACCTGCTCCAAAACACCAACCGTGAACTCAACGGTTTTGTTGCCAAATACAAGGACATCAAGCCAGCGGATTTGGAGCAAAAACCCAATTTTTTCCAAAAAATGTTCAAACAGGGCAAAAACACCCTTCAAGAGTTTTACTTCGATGCTCAGAACATCGAACAAAAAATGGACAGCATGGCTGCCCATGTGGTGAAGCAAGAGGATACCTTAGCACGTAACATCGTCTCAGCTGAGATGCTTATCGAAGAAAACACAAAATCTATCGAGAACTTAGTCGGTGTGGTTGCCTTCCTGGAAGCCACTCAGAAAGAGGCTTCCAATCGTGCCTTGGATCTTCACCATCAGGTAGCCAACCTTGACCTACAATCAGCTGACTATCATGTCAAATCTGAGGAACTAGCCCGTCTAACCGAGGTCGTCAACACACTCGAACAACAACATACAGAGTATGTCAGCCGTCTTTATGTGGCATGGGCAACAACACCTCAAATGCGCAATCTCGTCAAAGTATCATCTGACATGCGACAAAAACTAGGCATGTTGCGTCGCAACACCATCCCAACCATGAAGCTCTCTATCGCTCAGCTGGGCATCCTTCAACAGTCTGTCCGCTCTGGTGCAACAGCGGACGCTATCGTCAATGCCAACAATGCGGCCCTGCAAATGCTAGCAGAAACCAGCAAGGAGGCTATTCCTGCTTTGGAAAATGCTGCCCAACGCCCAACCCTTAATCTCGCGTCTGTCACTGCCATTGCGGAGAGCCTTATTGCACAAAATAACGGCATCATTGCCGCCATTGACCAAGGGCGCAACCAACGAGCGCAACTGGAAACAGCTATCATCAAGTCTGCAGAAACCATCAATGATTCGGTTAAATTGCGTGATGAAAAAATTGTCCAAGCCCTGCTCAATGAAGGACGAGCCACACAAGACAACATTAATCGTTAAACTAGCAAAGTTGAACACCTCAGTTTTAACCTTTTAAGGAGTTAGTCACTGCACAGGCTGAGAACAGTTTTTACACCTTTTGCCAGCTTAGAAGTGCGTTAGGGCTCTTGATCGTCTCTTATCACGTTAAGTAAACAAAATTAGTAACGATTATAGGTTAACAGATTTATCTTCATTTTAAAGCTCTATAAGATTGTAGTCAGTTAAGTCACTACATCTTATGGAGCTTTTTAAGCACACTGTTTATGGCAGTGAATTTCCTTTGAAGTAGATTTAAAGGTAATAGCAGAGCAAAAAAACCTCCCTTAAAAAGGACAGTTAATCAAACCTATAATCCTGCTTCTTGCAGACTATCCGCTAAGCTAGCAAAGTCCGCTAGGGTCAGGGCTTCGCCACGGACATTTGGTGCCAGCTCTGCCATGCCAAGCGCCTGCGTGAGCTTATCCTTCACCTCCTCTGACTTGCCAAAGTGGTTGGTCAGGTTGTTCCAGAGGGTTTTTCGAGGTGGATAAAATCTGAATCATAAAATAAGCAAAGAATTTCCATGAATACTCCTCTTTTTGGCGAAATATTTCAAAAAAGTATTGACAAGTAAACTTGGCGTATGTTACAATAAAAATACCAAGTATACTTGTCAAAATATATAATGGAGGTTTCCTATGGATAAACAAGATATTTTAGAAAAAAGTCGCAAAGACTATGCTGTCGCTGATGAAATGGAGCACCATGTCAGTCTCAATTCTGGAAATATTGCCAGCATTGTTGGGATAACGGCCTGCTCTCTCTTATTCACACTAGAAGCTTACTTTACAAATCGCTTTAATTTTGGGATGTTAGGTATTTACTTCGCTATGCAAGCAGCAGTCGAGTTAATGACCTACAAACAGCTAAAAACAAAGAATCATTTCATCAATGGCTTCCTCACGCTCAGTCTCGCCACCCTACTCATCGTTGGGCACCTCTATGCCATTTTTAGAGGTTAATATGGACGAACAGTTAATTTTAAAAAATCGTTTAAAAGAAGCCCGCAAGCGAAAACACTATTCCCAGCAACAATTAGCTGATGAGATTGGCGTATCTCGAAACACCATCAGCTCTATTGAGACAGGACAGTTTAATCCCACAGCAAAGTTAGCCTTAATTTTATGTATTGCTCTGGACGAATCATTTGAAAATCTCTTCTATTTCTAACCAGGCACTCATTCAAAAAGACTCGATAACCACCGTTTTGTGGAACTCGAGTCTTTTTTCGTCATTCGACATCGTTTAGGTTACATCCCCACTTCTTGCAGGCTATCCGCCAATCTAGCAAAGTCCGCTAGGGTCAGGGCTTCGCCACGGACATTTGGTGCCAGCTCTGCCATGCCAAGCGCCTGCGTGAGCTTGTCCTTCACCTCCTCTGACTTGCCAAAGTGGTTGGTCAGGTTGTTCCAGAGGGTTTTTCGACGGTGGACAAAGCAGGCCTTGGACACACGGAAAAAGAAATCCTCACCTTTGACACTGACCAAAGGCTCGGGACGTCGCACCATTTTGAGAATGGCGCTGTCCACGTTTGGCGCAGGGACAAAGACAGTGCGGGGCACGATGAAGGCGACCTTTGCGGTCATGTAGTACTGGACTGCGATGGAGAGACTACCGTAAGCCTTGGTGTTAGGCTCGGCGGAAATGCGGTCAGCGACCTCCTTTTGCATCATGACCACAAACTTAGCAAAAGGAATCTTGCTCTCGATCAGGTGCATGAGAATGGGCGTCGTGATGTAATAGGGAAGGTTGGCCACCACCTTGATAGGCAGGTCAGGATTCTTGAACTGCTTGATTTGCATCTGCAAGTCCACCGTCAAAATGTCCGCATGGACAACTTGGACATTATCAAACCGCCCCAGCGTATCCGCCAAGATGGGAATCAGGCGGTCATCAATCTCAAAAGCCATGACCTCAGCGGCACGCTCTGCCAAAAACTCGGTCAAAGCCCCGATACCAGGGCCAATCTCGATGACGTTGACGAACTCATCAATCTCGGCGGTATCGACAATCTTCTGCAAAATATTAGTATCGGTCAAAAAGTTCTGACCGAAGGACTTCTTAAAGGTGAACCCGTGACGGTCTAGTACCGCCTTGGTCATGCTGTAATCTGCTATTCTCATAGTATCCGTCCTTTTTTATTCAATTTGGCTACTCAGCTTTTTTCAAGGCGTTGACAGCTGAGGTTTGAGAAAAGTTCTTTGTCTCAAGTCGCTTTTTCTCCATTTCAAAAACTTTTTGGCGGAGTCTGGATTCATTAATCATATCCCTCTCGAAGTTTTCTCTCTGCTCAAACGCTTCTGCTATACTTGAATCATTAGCGAAGTCGTTAAATAATGCCGTTTTTTCATCAAGTAGTGCCATCATAGATTCATCTATACTGTCCTCTGTCAGTAATCGATAAACAACGACATCACGTAATTGCCCCATTCGATAAACACGGCTAATAGCTTGTTGCTCAGTCGAAGGTTTCCACTGCGGTTCGCATAGTATCACAATATTTGCCGCTTGAATGTTTAAGCCAACACCACCAGCATCTATTTGGCTGAGTAATACTGTCTGATTGGGATCTTTACTAAATTCGTCAATAATATCTTGTCTTTGTGCTGGTGAAATAGAGCCTGAAATCATTACTGGTGCCACGTTTGACAATTCTTCTTGTAGACGATACAAGACCCCCTCTTTGAAAAAGGAGAACACAAGTACTTTTTGACCATTCTCTCTAGCTTCTTTGCAAATATCTATAATTTGCAATAGTTTTTTCGACCTTTCACCAACAAAAGCAGCTCTTCTCATCCGCATCATCCCACTAATGCCATCTCTAACAGCATCGTCGTAAAACAATTGTTGTTCCTCTGAGAATCGAGACCATAGCTCAATCACCTCCATCTCTGGGAGCTCATCAAGCACCTCCTCCCGCTTACGTCTTAAATAGACAGTCGATAATTGAGTTTTAAATTCTTTAGTCGTCCAGTACCTACTTTCTAATTTTTTTCCTAATTCCGCATTTAAAAGTTTTATGAGATGTTTCATCTCAACTAAACGATTTTCCAGTGGTGTACCCGACATAAATAATTTGTATTGCGCCAGTTTAGAAAGCAACGTCGTGTAAATAGTACGTTTTGTTTCAGGATTTTTAATATAATGAGCCTCATCAACAACTAAAAAATCAAAAACAGTATCAGTCAGGGTTTCTGATAAAGCTTTAGCTTGCTCATAATTCGTCAGAAGGACACCTCCTTCGCTTTTCCATTTGTCAAATGTTCGTTGCCTATCAGACCCCCTGTACACGAAAGTCGGCAATTGCGACCATTTTTTGACTTCCCTATTCCAATTTTCTAAAACACTTAAAGGACAAACGACTATCGTATGTTGTTGATCATTTTGAAAAAGATGATTGGCAACCGAGATGGCTTGAATCGTTTTACCAAGACCCATTTCATCGCCCAGAAGAACGTTTCTATAGAACAAAATGTATTGAGCACCAAATTCTTGATAAGAGCGCATCGTGACGCCTAAACCTTCTCTGTTTATGTTCACTTGTTTCACTTTATCAACAATCAAATCTGGTAAGTCATTTGGTGTATAGATTTTTTTAGAGCCTGTTAGTGCCTCTATTAGAGCATGAAAAGTTGCACTATTTTCTACGAAATCAGCTTTCAACTCTCTCTCACTATAGGCAGGGAATTGAAGAATATCATTTTGGTCGTCTGCAGTCAAAAATGAATTATAAGCTGTATATAGCCCTTTTTCTTCCTCAAGCCACTCTTTTCTTTGTTGCTCCGATAGAAAATTAAGCATGAACCGATTAGAAGCTAAGGTTCTTATTTTTTCAAGTTTAATTTTCAGGGACTCTATCTGTTCAAGAAAAGCTTTTTCTCGTGTTTCTCTGTCTTTGGGATAGTCTTTATAGAATTTTAACAGACCTAGTAATTTAAATTCTAAGGATGATAGATTATCCACTCTTAACTTAGGATAGTAATGCTCCTTTCCTTGACTCATAATTTGAGAAATTATTGTTTTGATTAATTCAATATCTTCCTCAGGAATATGACACATCTTCTGTAAAAAGTCATTAGAACATCCCCAAATAGCACTCAAGTTGTCGAAATTTCTAGAAAGGTTTGGAAGAAATTTAGCAACACGCTCATCTGCATATCCCAATAAGTCTACCGGATAACTGGCTTCAATAGCCTTAATTTGAGTTTCTCTGATTTGATTCCAAACTTCTTTAACATCATCAATAAGCTTCCACTTAGAGTTCTGTTTAATAAATTTTTCAGCCAGTGCTAACGTTTCTAAGCATTGTCGAAAAAGATACGATTCAGTATTGCTATCATCTATTTTTAAAATCTGACTAATTTTAGCTGAATAATCTAGCTTGTGCTCACTTAAAGCGACTAGTTCTTCTGCAGTGGTTTCGGAGAAATTATTCCACTTTTCTAGCCGATTATCTAAATCAACCAACAGCCCATAATTCAACTGAACCTCTTTTTTTGCTAATTCAACATTATGCTTTATCGTACGATCTTGAAAAAGTCTAAATAGAGAATTTTTATCATTGTCAACAACATATTGTAAGTTTTTTTGCAATTCTTTAACTTTTGGAAATAACGATTGCTTATAGGCGGATAGATAAGCTAGAGATTTTTCTAAAGTATAAAGCATTTTAACCCACTCGACATTACTAAATAATTCCGTGGGATAAAAAGAATCTTTTAAAAGGAAATTAATGTCTTGAAAAGAGGCTTGTTTATTCAGTCTATCCAAAAAACCATTGGGAAGGCCGCGTATCCAATCTGCATATTCTTTTTCCTTTTGAATAAAATATTGTTCTTTCAACTGATCTTCCAAAAAAGAAAGTCGTTCAGATTCTATTATTTCAATTTTAGGATTTATGCTTACCAATATAGTTCTCGCCTCTTGCTTTTTCATCCCTCTTCTCCAAAGTTTACCCAATATCTAAATTTTAAAATATTTTTCTCTTCATTAAGAAAAGCTCTACTATAGATTTTTCTCTATACTCCCCATACACTCCTCCACCTCTTTCAAGGTCACCCCAAACAGTCTCAGGCGTTTGAGGAGCTGTTTGCCATTGGTGTAGCCGATGCGTAGGCTCTGACCGAGGTGTTCCCTGCGCTGTCGGCTATCTGCTCCCATCAGGAGCCCTAGCCGAATCAGGTCTGCCTGCGTGATATCAAAATTGTCCTCATCGTTATAGTACCCACGCACCCCAGCCAACGCCTTTTCCAAGTCCTCAAAACTGGCGTGCTCAACCCCCAAAGACCATCCCTTGGTTTTTGAGCGTGGGGCTGCCTCATCACGGTTGAGAAAGGCATGTTTGACGGTGGGAATAGCAGAGCTGATAATCTTGCGAATTCGCTCACCGTTGTAATCTGGGTCTGTAAAGACAATCACCCCTCGCAGGTCATGGAGCACCTCAATACGCTCCAAATCCTCTTCCGAAATCGCCGAGCCACGGGTCTCATAAGTCTCCACCTCGTAAAAACGTTTGAGGTTGGCGGTATCGTCCTTGCCTTCGACAACAATGACTTCTTGAATAATGATTTTTTCAGTCAAGTTTGAAAAACCTCTTTGCATTTTCTGTAGTGATGCGTGCGACCTCTTCGCTGGTCATGCCACGGAGCTCAGCGATGAAATCCACAACGTATCTGGTGTAGGCGGTCTTGTTTTCCTTGCCTCGTTTGGGAACGGGAGCCAAGTAGGGAGCGTCAGTTTCCACCAAAAGCTTGTCTAGGGGGATGCGTTTTGCCACTTCTTGGAGTTCGACTGACTTCTTAAAGGTGACCACGCCTGACAAGGAAATCATCATCCCTAGCTCGATAAAGCGCTCTGCCATGTCCCAAGAACCTGAAAAGGAGTGCATAATGCCACCACGAGGGCCCACGCCCTCACTTTCAATGATGGTCAGCGTGTCCTCCAAGGCGTCTCGCGTGTGGACCACAAAGGGCAAGGACAGTTCTTTGGAGAGCTGAATCTGGCGGCGAAAGACAGCTTCCTGCACGTCCTTAGGATCCTCCATCCAGTAATAATCCAGCCCAATTTCGCCGAGTGCGATGACCTTGGGGTGACGGAGCTTATCACGCAAAAAAGCCTCGGTATCATCCGTGTAGCTACCAGCTTCCGTCGGGTGCCAGCCCAAGGTCAGGTAAATCTCAGGGTGCTGGTCCGCCAGTTCAATGGCGCGTTCGATGATTGGTGTATCAAAACCGACCACGTTGTGGGTGGTTACGCCCAGCTCTTTTGCCAATGCTAATTCGTCTGCCACACGTCCATCAAAGGTCGGAACATTAAGGTGAGTATGGGTGTCAAAGATTTCTAATGTCATAGGCTTATTGTATCATATTTGCAGGTAAATAAAAAGGAAGTCAGCGTCGTCACACGATAAACAGTTGGCATTCACCTGACGAGAGACCATCAACAATAAACTCCTTCGCTGTCATTTTACGAAGGAGTTTATCATATTATTGAGGTCATCTCTGGAATCCCTTGATTTATCAAGGGGATAAAAGGAGAGGAGGGGATTCGAACCCCCGAGCCCCGTTAAGGACTACTAGCTTTCCAAGCCAGCGCACTCAGCCACTATGCGACCTCTCCATAAGCAAGATAGTCTTGCGACCATATCGTATCGCTAAAACTACCTCATTAGTCTATCATACTTTTTTGGGCTTGTCAAACTGTGCTTCTAGGCGGTAGATGACCTGACCTTTTTTGGAAAATTTTTCCTCGTACTCGGTCATAACATTGCCTTCGTAATCACTGGCATGTAGGTCCAACCAAACCTGATTGAGCACCATACCATACTGAGACATGCTCGCCAAACTATACTCAAAGAGCCCACGATTGTCTGTTTTGAAGTGAATTTCACCGCCAGGTGGCAAAATCTGCTCAAACGTTTCTAAAAAGCTCCTGTAGGTCAAGCGCCGTTTTTCGTGGCGTGTTTTTGGCCAAGGGTCACTAAAGTTAAGGTAGAGCAAGTCAATTTCTCCGGCCTCAAAGTAATTGGTCAGGCTGGACCCATCAACACGCAGCAACTTGATATTAGGCAAATCGCTCTCTAAAACCTTGTCTAAAGTATAGCTAAGCACTGAGAGCTGAACATCAATGCCGATATAGTTAATATCAGGGTTTTGGGCAGCCATACCTGTGATAAATCGTCCCTTACCAGAACCAACCTCGATATGAATCGGATGATTATTCCCAAACACCTGACGCCATTTGCCCTTACTGTCTTCAGGGTTGAGGATAACGTACTGGGGATTGGCAGCTAAATAATCCGCTGCCCCTTTTCGATTTCTGACACGCATCAGTTTTTGATTCCATTTCTAAATTGGCGAAGGTCATAGATTTCTTGATTGACCTTATCCATCTCTCTCAACTCAAAAAAGGTTAAAATCTGAGACAGATAAGAAAATTGCCCATACCAATAAAATTTATTAATCACTAAATCGTTGTACTTGTAACCGTAATAAACCAGCCATTCCTGCCAATGCGCTTTTGGCACATAGTGACTAAGAATCTGGGCAACATCGTACATACGATCAGTCAACCTCACTGAATCCCAATCTACCAGGTAAATCATGCCACTGGTTGTAATCACCCAGTTCGTGTGTCTCACATCACCGTGAACAATTGTTGCCAAATCGGCTTTGAAGTCTGGCAGTTGACGCTTCAATTCTTGAACAATGGTCTGAAGGTAAGAATTTTCTCTTAATTGGAGCGGAGCATTTTTTTCCCACTCTGCTAACAAGTCATAAGGGTTTTCGATGCGGTAATTAAGCTGTAACAGCTGATTGCGGAGTTGTTTTGACTGGTGCAGACGTGCTAAAATTTGCGCAATCTGCTTGCTCGTCATGTCAGCGCGCTCCAACAGCCTACCGTCCAACCACTCCTGCACACTCATGGTATCACCGTTTGGTGTCCGTTTGGTCCACAAGAGATGGGGCGCAATTTGTTCCTTAGCCAAAGCGGCTAAGATTGGGGTCGTATTCATCTTCACAAACACCCGATCCCCATTGGGATACGTTCCTAGAAAAGCTTGCCCGCTCTTACCTTTCAAAGGGGCTAATGTTAACTCTTTATCGTTTGTCACAAGATTTCTCCTTATTTCCATCTTATTTATTTTACCTGTTTTAAGCCGTCTCGTCAATCATTCGTTCTGCTTTATGAGGCATGTAGGCATAGAGGACTACCACGTTGATGGCGGTTAATAGCAGAGCGGCAGACCATGTTTTGGCAAAAGGCAACTCAATCAGAAGCGCTACCAGACTTAGTCGCCGTATCAGCCAGAGCAGGGCCGTTTTCTGACCAAAACCTGCTAGAGGCATTACCTTTAGCAAATAGTGATGGTCATAGTGATTGGACAAAGCCAACAGTTGAAAACTCAGTAAAAAGTTCAACATACCAGCCAGACCTGCCCCCAGGTAGGGACTGGACACCCCAAATAAACTGAGCATAGCTAATCCTGTCAACCGCAAAAACAAGCCCAGATAGTCACCACTGCGTAAAAAGGATCGCCAGAACAGCTGATGATACAGCTTTCCTTGCCCTTTTGGAGCAAATCTATTCAAAACATTAAGGTAGGGGCGTTTTTTCACACTACTGGTAATGCCTTTGACATTGGTAAAGAGGGCAAAAAACTGCAAGAGTCGCTGTTGTCGCTGCACTTCAGTTGTTACCAGTTTATCCCAGTCAAGACCATTTTGACGACCAAGCCTCATCAAGCGACGATTGGCAAGAATTAACTTAACCACCGTCACGACAATCAAAAATGCGACAAAGCCCCAGACTGACCAGCCCAGCTGATGAAGCAAGGGATAGAGCAAGCACCACCCAGCCAGTTGAACAAGGCTTCCAAAGAGAGCAGCTCTGCTATTGGCCTCCTTAACCAAACCAACCAAAACAGTCTCCTTAGTTAAGAGGTAATGGCGATCCGGGGGCAAGATGTAGGTCGCCACCTGCCCAACACTAAGTAAACCAAGCCCGAAGACGCAGAGGAGCCCATAAAGCCAAAACGAGAAAATAGGCGGATTATTCAACAATTCTCGGTACTGATAGAGCAGAACCCCCAACCCAACCATGAGGACCAAAACAAAATGGTCATTGAAAACGTAAGGCAGATAAGTGGTTAGGCGCTGATAAAAGGAACGACGCCGTTCTTCAAAGAGATCCCTCATCTCAGGCCTCCCTCGTCCAGTGCAAATACATGCTGTTAAGGCTAGCCTGATAATCCCCAAACTGTTCCCGCAAGTCAGCAAGACTGCCCTGGGCCAGCACGCGTCCTTGGTGAAGGAGGACAAAACGGTCACAGATGCGCTCCGCTGTGTCCAAAACATGGGTGCTCATCAAAATCGCTTTCCCAGCTGCTTTTTGCTCTGCTAGCAAGGTCATCAAATCAGCAATTGCCTGAGGATCAAGCCCTAAAAAGGGCTCATCAATGATAAACAGCTCTGGCTCTACCACAAAGGCACAAATCAGCATGACTTTTTGTTGCATCCCTTTTGAAAAATCAGTGGGAAACCAGTCCAATTTATCCGATAAACGAAACAGGGTCAACAAACCCTCCGCCCTTGTCATGACTAGCTCGATAGGCAAATCATAAGCCATGGCTACTGTCTCTAAATGCTCACGCAGGGTCAACTCACTGTATAAACTCGGACTCTCAGGAATAAAGCCAATTTTTTTCCGATAAGCTATGGCATCATCAGCCAAGGTCAGACCACCTAGACTAATCCTACCCTTGTCTGGACGTAAGAGACCGATAATTTCCTTAATCGTCGTTGACTTGCCAGCCCCATTTAGACCAATGAGACCGACCAGTTCGCCACTCTTGACCTCAAAACTCACTTCTGTTAAGACAGGCAGATGATGATAACCACCTGTGATGTTTTCAACCCGTAACAAGACTTTTCTCTCTTTCTTTGCTATACTTGTATTAAGTATAACAAAATTTAGCTATTTTAGGAGGTTTCAACCCATGACAGACTGTATTTTTTGCCAAATCGTCTCAGGAGCCATCCCCTCAAGTCAGATTTATGAGGATGAACAGGTACTGGCATTTCTTGATATCACTCAAGTAACCCCTGGGCATACGCTGATTATCCCTAAACAGCACTGCAAAAATCTTCTTGACATGAGCGCTGACACTGCTCATCAGGTCTTTGGGGTCGTACCAAAACTGGCGCAAGCCTTGGTCAAGACAACAGGCGCAGACGGCATCAACCTAATTAACAACAGCGAAGAAGCTGCAGGTCAGACGGTTTTTCATGCCCATATCCACCTCTTACCACGATTTGCGTCTGGTGACGGCTTGGATATTCGCTTTGCTCAACATGAGCCTGATTTTGGGAAATTAGCAGAGCTGGCCAAGCACATCCAACAGGAGGTCAACTAAGATGAAAAAACTCCGTTCACTTCTTTGGCTGTCTGTGCTGACAGGAATTGGTTATCAACTTTATCAGAACCGAGTCAGACTGATTAAACAACTAGCTAAAGCCAGAGTTACCCTAACCGACAGTCAGGACAAGCTTGACCAAGTAAAAGCAGATGTCACAGAGGTTCAAAACAGCCTGCCAGCGCTGAATCAACTAAGCAAAGACATCAACTACAAGCTCCGCCTATTTCAAGAAGAAAGCAAGCCACACCTTGTGGCTATCCAGAACATTTTAGCCAAATATCAGAAAAAAGAGGAATAGTCAACAACACGATTACACACGAAAACCGAGCCGTTTCCAGCTCGGTTTATTGTGTTTATCATCTCTTGTTCAAGCTTTGAGACTAGTTTTTTCTTTTTCTTGAATAAGAAAGAAGTCCTGTGAATCCAGTCAATAAGCCGAGGTATTGCAACAAATCAGTTGAACTAGTACCGGTATTTGGTAACTGTTTCTTCATGCCTTTGTCTGTTGACTTAGGCATAGGCGCTGCTTGGGTGGCAGGCATAACTGTCCGCTGCTTATCGCTTGATTTAACCACAGGGTCAGCTTTAACCATCCTTTTATCAGGTTTCGGCATATCTTGATTGCGCATCAGTCGTGGGACAGATGCTGAATCTAATGGATTAGTACCGGCATCCAGCTCACTACGACTAGTATGCCCATCACCATCATGATCTTTATCGAGTTCAAACTGTGGTTTATCTTCATTGATCAAAGGTTCGGTTTTACCGATTTTTTTCTCGTCTGACTTAGGCTGTTTTTCAGGCTCGACAGGCAAAATTGGTTTGATTTGCTCTTCTTTTTCTTTTGGTTTTCCACCTTCAGAATTTGGTACTTTAGGTTGCTCAGCTTTCGGTTGCTCCATCCTATCATCTGGTTTTTTCAGCTCAGCAAGTCTTGCTTTCAACTCACCAACTAAGGCTTCTGATTTTTCAAGCTCTTTAGACAGACGATCTTTTTCAGATTGCAATTCCTGTCCATTTGCTTGCACCTCTGATAAGCTCTTTTTAAGATTAAGATTTTCTTTGCTTAACCTAGCAAGTTCGTCTTCTAATTGTTTTACGGCATCTTGAGAATCTTTAAGTTCGTCTGCCAATTTATCATGCTCTGACTGCAACTTCTGTAAGTTGGCTTGGTTTTCAGACAAGCGACGTTCTAGGTCTTGTTTTTGTTTAACAGCTTCGTCGTCTTTAGATTGCAGTTGTTTTTCCAAGTTAGACTTTTGAGTCATCAAGTCTTCGTTCTTACCCTCTAAGTCTGCCAATTGTTTCTGCAAATCCTCAAGTTTTTGCTGGTCTTGCTCAAGCATTTGCTCGTTTGGCTGAGGTTTTTTAGCTAACTGTTCTTCAAGTGACTTGACTTTGTCTTCTAGTTCAGCTTTATCAGTCTCTAACTGAGCTTTCTTAGTTTCCAAATCAGCTTCTTCAGTTAATAGGGCTTGCTCTTTTTGTTTCAACGTGTCTACTTCTGCTGATTTCTCGCTGAGTTTTTTCTGACTATCGGTTAGTTGTGTGCTCAGCTCGGCTTGTTTTGCCTTTTCTTTCTCAAGTTCTGCGGTTAAGCGTTCTTTTTCTGCACTTAGACGCTCTTGCTCTTCTTTAAGCTTCATGTTTTCAAGTTGAGCTTTCCCATCAGGTTTATCTTTCAGAGCTTCTTCTAATTTCTGTTTTTCTGTTTCCAGATTCTTTTTCTGTGTTTCTAAAGTCTCTATTATTCTTGCTAAATTATTTTTTTGAGACTCTAAATCATCTTTTTGTTTCTGCAACTCATCTTTTTCTTTGCGAGCTTCCTCACGATCGGCTTGGAGTTGTTGTGTGTCTTGATTCGCTTTAGCAATACGTTGCTCTAAATTAGCCTTTTCAGATTCCAAACCTTTCTTTTGATGTTCTAAACTAGTTTTCTCATCTCTAAGACGTTTGACTTCGATATCAGATTTGATTTGTTCCTTTTCTTTTTCAGAAAGGTATTCCTCTAATTGTTTGGCTTTTTCTTTGTTATCTTCTAACTGAGCTTTTACTTTTTTCAATTCTTCTTGCAACTGATGGTTTTTTTGTTCTGTATCGTTTTTGTCAAGTTTAGAAGCTAGTTCGTCTTTTTCACGTTGTAACTGTTCCTTTGCTTTACTCAGTTCATCAACCCTACTGATAAACTGTTCTTCCCTTTGTTTAAGTTCCTCTTGTAACTGTTTTACAGTCCTTCCTATTTCCTCAAGCTGTTTTACCTTGTCTCTAAGTTCATCTGCAATATTTTCTTGACCTTCGCTAAGGTGACGTCTTCCAAATTCTTCCAAAATCAGCCTATACAGCTGAACCTTAGCATCCGTATTATTATTAACAAGAATATCAAGTCCGCTTGGAACTTTAACCGCTTTATTCAATTCCTCGATAGTAAAGTCTTGAAGAACTTCTTTAACTTCTTTAGCTTTTTGATCGTCAATTTTTCCACCATTAAGAACTTTTCCCAATCTCTGAGCTGCTGCCGATTCTTCCGCCCAAACAGGTGTGGCTGTTGATAGCGTTCCTGCTAGTAGTGCAGTGGCTAGAGCTAGACGACAAACTTTTGTAATCTTACGTGAAGACATATATACCTCTTTCTAAACCTATTTCTCAGGTTCCTAATTTACCTTACTAGTATATCACAGAACTATTGTATTATCAATCTAGATTAATGAAAAGGCACCCCTTTTCTGTACAATTTTTATAAAGTGTTTTTGTTAAGCGATAACTCGCTTAACCATAGGTGTTTGGTAATCGAGACTACCGTGAATGCGATGATGGTTCCACCAGTGGACATAGTCCTTGGTTTTAAGGGTTAGTTCTTCTAGTGACTGGCAGGTCTCCTGGTTGATAAACTCCAGTTTGCAAGAGCGGTAGGTGCTCTCATCGACGGCATTATCATAGGGACAGCCCGCTTGACTGAGGGAACGGGTAATGCCAAAGGTTTCAAGCATCTCATCAATCAACTGATTATCGAACTCCTTGCCCCGATTCGAGTGGAAGAGGTTGACCTTGGTCAGGGCGTAAGGAATGCTTTGGATGGCTTGTCTAACCAACTCTGCAGTCTTCTGCCAACCGACTGACAGACCAATGATTTCACGGTTGAAGAGGTCAATCATCAAGCAAACATAAGCCCATCGCTTGCCAACACGGACATAAGTTAAGTCTGTTACA
>NZ_JBGTZC010000021.1:0-39844 GCF_041807725.1 Streptococcus sp. E17BB | reverse complement strand
TGACCGTGGCCATGATTGGGTTTATCCTGTTGAAGATGATGGATAAGGTCGATGTTGAAAATAAAAAACAAAGAGGTCAAGATGAGCCTGAACAAAACTAGAAAACGGGCCATTGCCAGAGCAAGAAGACGGTCAGAAATGCCTGGGCAGGAACTGCTATCAGGCTATACGGTCGAACAGATAACCGAAGCTATGCTGGCTATTGGTCGTGTAGCTCAGGCTGTTAGTGATGGCATGGTGGCCTTTGGAAAGGCATTTAGTGAAAGTATGGAAAGGCAAGTGAATGAACAAACGTATTAAGAAAAAAAGGACATTGAAAGGATTAGACAAGGAGGAAAGATATATTAGGACGCATTGTCCAGTATGTAAAGATAAAATTGGGATATTTGACAAATATTTCAATACATATGGTTTTTGTAGCGTATCATGTGGATACAATTATTATGGTATCAGACCATAAAAAAAGCCAAGGCCCACTCAGTCCCTTGGTAGTAGTTCTCACAAGACTATTATACCATAAAGGAGATAGAGAGTGAACAAGGCTAAACAACTTCTTGATGAACTCCAAAATCTGGATTTGGATATTCAGAGCCGAATTGACGAAATCAATGAGCTTGAGGCAGGTTTGCTCTCAAGCCCTAAATGGAAAACTGATAAGGTGCAGGGTGGCTCAGGTCGTAAGGTCGATGATGTCTATACCCAGCTGATCGTGATGAAAGAAGCGATTGAACAAGATACCAATGAAGTTATTAACAGGAAACTTGAACTTGGTAGGCTTATCAATAGGCTGGCCAATCCTAAACACAGAACTGTTTTGAGAATGACCTACATCAATAAGATATGTGTTGATGACATTTGCGATAGCATGGGCGGCATTAGCTCACCTACCTATTATCGCTTGAAGAAACAGGCTGTAAAGGAGCTTGATGTCATTATTTCGGAATTGATAGTAAATGATAGTAACAGTACAGGCATGAAGCCTAAAATCTGGTAGAATGGTAGTATCAAGAAATAAGGGTAAGGTAGTTAAGTCTTACCCATCATGGAGAGTTACCCAAGGGGCTGAAGGGGGCAGGTTGCTACCTTGCTAGGCGTGTAAAAGCGTGCATGGGTTCAAATCCCATACTCTCCTTTGAGTGTTTGTGTCCCAAAATGGGGTAGGCAGTAGGCTTAGCATTCATATATCACTCAACAACTTAAAAATGGTTGCGGATGCGACTAGACCTTGCATGATTGCATGGCTACTTTTATGCTAGCTAAGTTATAAGTCAGGCGGTTTGATTCCGCTAGGGGTCTTTCTCTTATATTTTTTCCCACACAATGAGGTGTGGTTTTTTCATTTTGTCAGGATTGGAGGTGATGATTTATTGCAAATAGAGACGAATTTGGCTTAACTCCAAAACAACGGCTATTTGCCGATGAGTACATTGCCAACAAAGGTAACGCGACGGATGCAGCTAGAAAGGCAGGGTATAGACAACCCAAAGCTAGCGGGCTGGAAAACCTAGAAAAACCTACCATTCAGAAATACATCAAATCACGGACTGAGCCAATCCTTGAAGAACTCAAAATTAGTGGTGATGATGTTGTCCGTGAGATTGCGAGTATCGCTTTTGGTAAGGTGCAGGAGGGTTATTCCAAGAAGACGAATTTGATGACCAATGAAGTTGAGTCTGAAATGAGATATGAGCATACGGCAGACGTGGAAAACCGATTGAAGGCTTTAGAAATCTTGGGGAGACATCTTCAACTGTTCACGGATAAGTCAGAGGTACAACTGTCTGGGATAGTCACTTTTGTCGATGATGTCCCTCTGGAGGATGATGATGGCTGATGTGCAGGTTTCGATGAGGCAGGCTTTGGGAAAAGGGTACAATCGCTTTTTTCACTCAAGGAATTTTTATCGAGTTGTCAAAGGTGGCCGTGGTTCTAAGAAGTCAAAGAGTACAGCTCTTTGCTTCATTCACGACATCTTGAAACATCCGTGGGCTAACTTGCTTGTGGTTCGTCGGTTTTCAAACACCAATAAGCAATCAACCTATACAGACCTCAAATGGGCTGCTAATCGTTTGAGCGCATCTCACTTATTCAAGTTTAACGAGAGCCTGCCAGAAATCACAATCAAGGCGACCGGGCAGAAGATTTTGTTTAGGGGGCTTGATGACCCCTTGAAAATAACCTCTATCACGGTTGACACTGGTTTGCTTGCGTGGCTGTGGCTAGAAGAGGCCTATCAGGTGGAAAACCAGGACAAGTTCGAGACCTTGGTGGAGTCAATCCGTGGCTCTCTTGATGTGCCAAATTTCTATAAGCAGATTACCGTGACCTTCAACCCTTGGAGTGAGAGGCACTGGTTGAAATCTGCTTTTTTTGATGAAGACACTAGAAAGCGTGATGTCTTTTCTGACACGACGACCTACCGAGATAACGAATGGCTAGACAAGCAGGATATTGACCGTTATGAAGACTTATGGCGGACAAATCCACGCCGTGCGGCTGTGGTTGCTAACGGAGATTGGGGCGTTGCCGAAGGGCTAGTCTTTGAAAATTACACGGTCAGAGATTTTGACATCATGGCGACTATCAAACGGGTCAAGGAGACCACGGCTGGTCTTGACTTTGGTTTTACCCATGACCCAACAACCTTTCCACGTTTAGCGGTTGATTTGGACAAGAAAGAGCTTTGGGTCTATGCGGAGCATTATCAGCACGCTATGACGACAGAGGATATTTTCCAGATGATAGCTGAGGCGGATATGCTGAACGCTCACATCACGGCAGATAGTGCAGAACAGCGATTGATTGCGGAGTTGCAGGCAAAAGGTGTCAGACGACTTGTGCCGTCAATCAAGGGGAAGGGGTCAGTCAATGCTGGTATAGACTTCATGAAGCAATTTCACATCTACATCCATCCGTCTTGTGTAAAGACCATTGAGGAGTTTGACACCTATATTTACAAACAGGACAAAGATGGTGAGTGGTTAAATGATCCGATTGATAACAATAACCACATCATTGACGCTATCCGCTATGCTTTGGAGCGTTATCATATTCAAAAACAGAGCCTTGATGTTAATAAAGCCATCAAGACGGTTAATAGATTACTTAGGAGGTGAGAACCTTGGAAGAACAACAAGAAGAAATCCTGAAAGTTAACGAATTTGAGCGAGGGATTGACACTGTCGTTAGAACTCGGAATGATAATGTCATTTTTGCAGACTTAGCTAATGAGCCGTTTCGGTACAGCTCAAGCAATGACCTGCTAGAGACAGACAAGGGCAGAAAGGCATTGAGGGATATGCTGTCTGTCTTTTTTGATTATCAGCGTCCACGCTTGCAGGTTTTGGCTAGCTATGCCAGAGGGGCTAATCACAACATCTTGTCTGGTCAACGGCGTTTAGACAAAGAAAAGGCAGACTATCGTGTTCGGCACAAGTGGGGCGGTTATATCTCCAGCTTTGTGACCAACTACATCATCGGCCGCCCGGTTTCGGTGGGTATGATTGAGCAGGGCGACCAGAAGCAATTGTCTGCAATCTCAGACATCGAGTGGCAGAATGACATCAATGCCTTAAATGCAGATTTAGCGTTTGACGCTTCTGTCTATGGTCGAGCGTTTGAATATCACTTCAGAGACAAGGACAGTGTGGATAGGGTGGTTTTGATTGATCCACTGGAAATGTTTGTTATTCGTGATCAGACTGTGGAGCAGAATGTCATCGCTGCGGTGCATTTGCCTGTCTACGACGGAAAAGTTCATATGACCATCTACACAACCGACCGCGTCCTGACCTATAAGCCATTTTCTCCTAATTCGGTTAGGTTGGTTCTTGAAACAGACAACAAGCACGAGTACAAAGATGTGCCAGTTGTTGAGTGGTGGAACAATCGTTTTAGAATGGGTGACTATGAGAGTGAGATTTCTCTGATTGATGCCTACGATGCCGGGCAGTCTGATACAGCTAACTACATGAGTGACCTGAACGATGCCATGTTAGTTATTAAGGGTGACTTAGATGCTATTGGACTTGACGCAGTTACATCGGCTAAGCTCAAGGAAGCTAACATCATGCTTTTACAATCAGGAGTAAGCACGACAGGTCAACAAACCTCTGCCGATGCCGACTATATCTATAAGCAATATGATGTCCAAGGTACGGAGGCCTACAAGAACAGGTTGGCTAATGACATCCATCGTTTTAGCCGTATTCCCAACCTTGACGATGACCGTTTCAATTCAACGGCTTCAGGAATTGCTCTGCTTTACAAGATGATTGGTTTGGAGCAGGTCAGAAAGGATAAGGAAAACTATTTTACTAAAGCTTTACGTCGAAGGTACGAGCTTATCAGCAATATTCACAAGGTGATCAACGCCCCGGTTATTGACGCAGACAAGCTGACCTTTACTTTTCACCCTAATATTCCACAAGATGTCTGGACTGAGATTAAGGCTTACATCGAGGCAGGTGGTGAGGTATCGCAGGAGACATTGATGGAGAATGCAACGTTTACCAACTACAAAACAGAGCAGGAACGCTTACTCAAGCAGCATGGTGGCAGTGATGAGGAAATCAGGCAGATGGTAGGTGGTCGTGATGACAGACAAGCGGATAATCAATAACCAACGCTATAATGCTGAACGAAAAGCTCAGTCAGAGTTGATGAAGCGAGACCTTGACCGTGACCGGGTCTTGGCTAAGATTTACCAAGAGGGCTATGACCGTATGCAGGCCCAGATAGACCAGTTTTACATGAGCTACGCTGGGCAGAATAGTCTGACCAAGCAGGAGACCATGAAACGGGTGTCTGATTTTGATGTGACTAAGTTTAACCAGAAGGCAGCAAAAGCGGTCAGGGAGAAAGATTTCAGCCCTGAAACCAACAGTTGGCTACGGACCTACAACCTCAAAATGAGGGTCAGCCGGTTGGAGTTGTTGAAGGCTGAATTGGCTCTTGAAATCCAAAACCTGACTGCTGAAGCTAATGAAGTCTTTGATAAGGCCCGCCATGACGAATTAACCAACGAATTTAAGCGCCAATCTGGCATTCTGGGTAATAGTGCCACAAGGTCCTCTAAACGCTTAGAAGCGATTTTAGAGGCTGGTTTTTACGGGCAAAAATTCTCAGACAGAGTTTGGGGAGGTCTTGGCTTGCAAGCTAACCTCCAGCGGGATGTTTTTGGCTCACTCAATCGTATCTATACGGATATGATGGGCTATAAGCAAGAGCGAGACCGACTGGCTAAGAAGTTTGGGACAAGCAAGGCTAACGCCCAACGCTTGATCAAGACGGAGATAGCACGCATAAACGCAGACACTCAGCTGGCTATGCTTCAGGATAATGGCTTTACCCATATGATTTTTGTGGCAGAGCCTGGGGCGTGTGACCTATGTGGTCCGCTTGACCAAAAGGCTGTACCCATTGACCAAGTGGAGAAAGGGGTCAACATGTTTCCCATGCACCCCAACTGCCGCTGTTCGGCTTATGGTCACATTGAGATGAAGTACAAAAAAGGCGGTTCTACGCTTGATGAGTATGAGCTTTGGGAACCAAAAGAAACACCAGAAGAAGAATACAACACAGGTATTTTCAAGGCGGATTTGAATTACATCAGACAAAGTGCTTATGTTGAAAAATTCAAAAACAATGAGTTGACAGCACCTATTGCTGAACAGCTTGCATCCGTTTCAAGAAAAATCATTCAGCATAGAGCAGGAACACCTTTTGAAGATTATTACTTGCTTGATGTGAATACTGGTAAGGTTGTGGCGGTTTCGAATAAAGCAAGAAAAACAAAGGGTGTTGTTTACAATGACCAAGTAAGAAATGCTTTTAAATCGAGTTCAGAAAAAGGGCTTGTCTCAATTCACAATCACCCTTCTGGATACCCTCCATCATTGAGTGATTTAGCTTCTTTACAACAAAGGAGCAAATACAATTCTGTCAAATACGGCTTGACAGCTGGACATGACGGGAGTGTTTATTGGTATTCAAGACCTAACAAACGAATTCCACGCAGTGCACAGGAAAAATATGTCAATCAAATTGATAAATTCAAGAAATTGGGATATAATGAAAGTGTGGCACAGGAGAAAACGCTTGAAATGTTTTCTGAAGTGTTTGAATTTGAATTTGGAAGGATTGAATGATATGGTAAAACAAGATATTTATACTTGGCCAGAAGGCGAAGATGACAACATTGATTTCAATGCTGTCCATGAAAAAAACAAGAACAAAACTGTTGAGGATTTGGATCAGGAATGGGCAGAATACCTCAAAACACTCAAGCTTAAAGCAATCTAATTAAGCACCTAGAGAAATCTAAGTGCTTTTTTTGTACCCAAAAATGGAGGAAAAAATGAAACATCAGATAAATAATGGCGAATTTACTGGATTTAAAGTAACAGGTCCGGAAATGGTAACTATCCCTAAATCAGAATATGATTTGTTGGTTGCGATTAAAAATAAATTTTTGGAGGTAAAAACCGATGAACAAAAGAATTAAAAAGAAATGGTCTCGTGTTGCGAGACTTGAAACCAAGGTATCTCAACTAATGGCAGAGAATGCCTTGTTGACTGACGCAGTAAAACGACACACCCGATTGATTGAAGAATTGCACCAAGTAAGCTCACACAATACTGAAGCGACTAACAACCGATTTGACGCTTTGGAGAGTGCCAATAAGTCAATGAAACTTGAATTACACAAGGCAACGCTTGAATTTGGTAAAGCCAAGAAAAAATATTGGTTTGGTCTGAAATAGGAGGAATAATTTATGTTGGATAAAGCAAAACGATTGGCATCACAAGAGTTTTCACGTCTCTCTGGTCGTGAAATCAAAGAAGAAGACTGTTTCGTGGTTTGGTTCAGCAAAACCCTACAAAATTGGAAAGCATTAGTCAGCACTAATCAAATCAAGTCTGATGAAAAGTGTGGCGACTATGCGGAAGTAACTCATAATGGCGATAAAGCAGAAACTTATGTGGATGTCTATGCCAAGGTATCAAACCGAGCAATCGAAGATTAGGAGGTGGTTACTCATCTTGACAACAGGAAAGACTGCTATAAACTACTTTAAATTACTCTAAACTGGTCGAAACTGACCAGTTTTCTTTTTGCCCAAACCGTGCTAATGGCGGAAAACTTTGCATGAGTTCGAGGGGGTAGCTCGTAAAAGCGTAGAAAGGAGCCGCACATGGCAGAAGAACAACACAACCCAGCACTTGACCCACAAGAGCAGTCTCAGACTGACGGACAAGCTAGCAATCCGCCAAAAGAAGCTGAAAAAATGGTGTCACTTGCTGAAATGCAGCGTCGCTTGAAACAGGCAGAAGAAAAACACGCTCAGGCGACCCAAGAGGCTATTGATAAAGCCCTTAAAAAGTACAAAGCTGAGTCCGAGTTGACGGGCAAAGAGCTTGAAGCCTACCGCCAGAAAGAAGCTGAGGCTGAAAAAGAGGCCTTGATGGCTGAAATCGCAGGTCTGAAGAAAGAACAGACCAAGCGAGAGCTGACCGACGAGGCTATCAAGACCCTGTCTAAGCGGAAACTGCCTCTTGATGACAAGGTATTGGCTTTTGTGGTTAAGGAGACTGCAGAGGATACCTTACAGGCTATCGCTGATTTTGAAGCGATTATCAGCTCAATCAAAGCTGAGTACACACAATCAGAACCGCCGAAGATGTCGTCATCATTTGGTGGAAACAATCACACTAGCCGAGCGGATACATTCCGAAAGGCTCGCATTATTAAATAAAAAGGAGTCAAACAATGACAGTACAAACTTTTAATCCAGAAAATGTCCTTGTATCACAGAAGAAAGACGGGACATTGCACAAAGAATTTACAGACATCATCATGAAAGAAGTTGCTCAAAACTCTCTTGTCATGCAGCTTGGTCAGTATCAAGAAATGGAAGGTGAGCAAGAAAAAACTGTCTACGTTCAAACAGACGGGATTTCAGCTTACTGGGTAAATGAAACTGAGAAAATTAAGACTGACACGCCAGAAGTGGTTCCAGTGACCCTGAAAGCTCACAAGCTTGGTATCATCTTGGTAACATCCCGTGAAGCCCTCAACTACACTTGGAAGAAATTCTTTGACGATATGAAACCACAGATCGTTGAAGCCTTCTACAAGAAAATTGATGAAGCTGGTCTGCTTGGTCATGACACACCATTCGCAAACTCAGTCAATAAGGCTGCTAAAGATGCCAATAAAGTCATTGGTGGTCCAATCACTTATGACAACATCTTGAAGCTTCAAGATGCACTTTACGACTCTGATGTTGAAGCGAATGCTTTTGTATCAAAAATTCAGAACCGCTCTGCCTTGCGTGAAGCTCGTGATGGCAACAAGGTGTCAATCTATGACAAGACTGCAAATACCATTGACGGCATCACCACGGTTGACCTCAAATCTGCACATTTTGAAAAAGGTGACTTGCTTGCTGGTGACTTTGACAATCTTATCTACGGTGTCCCTTACAACATCAACTACAAGATTTCAGAAGAAGGTCAAATTTCAACCATCACAAATGCTGATGGTACGCCAATCAACCTCTTTGAGCAAGAGATGATTGCCATTCGTGCTACTATGGATATTGCAGTCATGGTCACCAAGGCTGACGCTTTTGCTAAATTGACCCCAGCTGAACGTGTCTAAGAAAGGAGCTAACACATGGCTTACACAGTAACAAAAAATATCCTTGACACTAAGGATAATAACTACCTCTATGAAAAAGGTGAGACTTATCCCCGTCCAGATTTGAACGTATCTGACAACCGTATCAAGGAACTGCTTGGTAAAGGTGTCATTGAGTCTGATGGTGCTGAAGGGGATTTGGCCCCAGATACCAAGTCAGAAGGTGACTTGAGTGCTAAGGAACTCAAGGCCAAACTGGACGAACTTGGTATCAAATACGGTTCCCGTGCTAGCAAGGACGAATTGAAAGCCTTGCTTGATGGTGCTGAAGGGGAGTAATATGACAGATACCCAACTTGCAAAAATCAAACGTCGGTTGGGTATTGCCCCCGACGATACAGAAGAAAAGGCCCTCATTGAAGACCTGGTTGATGATGCTGAAAGTTATTTCAAGCTCTTGACTGACACCACTGAAATTGATGCCAAATACAATTTCATGATTGAGAATGTGGTTTACAAGCTCTATGGTCGCAAAGGCTCTGAAGCCGTGACCTCTGAGACGGTGGACGGCTATTCAGTCACCTACCAGGAACTGGATGACCTCTTTAAACCCTACATGAAAATTCTGAACAAGGATTTTGGACTTGATGGCTCTCTGAGGGAGAAAGGCAAGGTGATGTTTCTATGAAGACACCTCATCGCATTACTCTCATCCGTGAGAACAGTCAGCCTAAGTACAATCCTGAAACAGACAGCTATGAGGTTGCTGAAGGTCAAAAAGAAGTTGTGCCCTGCCTGGTCAACTTTATCCAACAGGCCAAGGTCTTGAAAGAGTATGGCAATCAGACAGATGTTGTCATGATTTGCCGTTTTCAGCAGAAGCAGAAGCCTTTTGCTACCGCTATCTATGACGGTAGCAAATATGTCCCTATGGATCAGATTGATGCACCTATCAAGGGAGCTGTCAGGCTCAAGAAGGTGGGTGGTTGATATGTCTGTTAAATGGCAGGGCATGGAAAAGCTAACTGCAACTATCAGCAACGCTCAACCAAAAGCGGTTGAACAGTCTTTGCAGGTTCTAAAAAACAATGGCGAAAAAGGAAAGAGGATTGCTAAGCAGTTGGCCCCTAAGGATACCGAGTTCTTGAAAGACCACATCACCACCTCTTACCCTGGTATGGAAGCCCATATTCACGGTGAGGCAGGTTATGACGGTTATCAGGAATATGGTACCAGGTACCAACCTGGCACCCCTCACTTCCGTCCCATGCTGGAGCAAATTCAGCCAGAATTTCAAAAGGACATGACCAACGTGATGAAAGGAGCCTTCAAATGACCCCAAATCATGCTTTGTTTAGGCGGATTTTTGCCATCAGCAAGGTCAGAGTTGATACCTATGATTTTCTACCTGATGCAAAAAGCGCTTATCCCTTTGTTTACATAGGCGAAAATAACGGCACAGAAAGCCCAAATAAGGACCTTCTGGGCAGATTAAGGCAAACCGTCCACCTCTACGGTTTTAGGGAGGATAGGGCAAACCTGGACGATATTTCAGCCTATTTAGAAAGTGAGATCAAGCGTGCTCAAGATGGTTATGATTACCACTTGCACCATGCTTCAACCTCTAAGCAAATTATCTCAGATAATACAGATGTCCAGCCTTTGCTCCACATTGTGCTGGACTTTACTTTTGATTACACAAAAAAGGAGAAATGAATGGCAGAACTTATTCAAGGAAAAGACTTTGTCGTTTTCTTCCGTCGAGTCATTGACCAGAAGAAACAAGACGCAGGCAAGGTTCGTTTTCAAACGGAACACACAATCAACTCTGAAAAAGAAGTTGAGAGTACAAATACCAAAGATGGTGTGGTAAATAGTATTTCAGACGGAGAAACTAGCGGTGATTTTACATCCCTAGCCTACCGTGAGGATGGCGACACCGTCAACATGTGGAAGGAAATGCGTAAGTGGTTCCAAGCCAAAGACAAAGTCGAAGTTTGGCAGGTTGACCTTGGAAGCAAGCGACTCCAGGGGGGCAAAGAAGTCTATGACGTTGATTATTACCAAGGTTATTTCAAGAGCTTTGAAATTTCAGCGCCTTCTGATGACAAGGTTGAATTGTCTTATGAAATGGCCATTGATGGCAACGGTATTCAGGCTGTTGACTCATTGACTGAAACGCAAAAGGCAGCCGTTGAAGCTGCACAATACGCTTACCACACGCTTGCAAAAGAAACTGATGTGACTGGTGTAGGTGTCTAGGCTAGATGATTTTTAGGGGCTTTATGTCCCTAACTTTTTAATTAAGGAGTAAAAATAAAATGATTTTAACAATTGGTGGACGTGAATACACATTACGCTTTGGCCTTGGCTTTTTGCGTGAAATGAACAAACTGCACTCAGCGGAACTTGAGGGCATGAAAACCGGCTACGGTGCCATGACCCTTTTCAATGCTGGGCAGGCCCTTAATGACCCTATGGCCTTTGTGGACATTATCAAAGCTGGCACAGTCAATGAACCTCAAAAGCCAAGTAATGAGGCTATTGAGGCTTACCTGGAAGACTTGATTGAAACTGACAAGTATGATCAGACTATCCAGGAGATTGTGGACGAGTTAAAAACATCACCCCTACTCAAAAAAGCCATGAACCTAGTCGAGTAGGGGAGCGAAAAACGTCATCTACTAACTTTGGATATGATGAAGCCATTGCCCTCTTGATTGCCAGACATGGCATGACCTACGTTGAAGCAGCAAACACAACGCTTGAGCAGTTTTATATCTACAATACTGCTTACGCTATCCAGCAGGAAGACAGGCGGTATCATTCAGCTATACAAGCCTGGTTCAATCAGAGTGTTAAGGCGACAAAAGGCAAGGGAAAAAGTGCTAAATCAGCTTATAAGAATTTTGAGGATTTTTATAATCATAAAGAAGAATTTGACAAGTTGTTTGAGCCTGAACAACCAGCCAGGAAGGTTCTTGACCTGGCTGACAAAAACAGGCTACTTAATCAAGCCATGAAAGGAGGGGGCTAATGGGGGCAACATTTGATGTCACGGCCATACTAAAAGCCAATGTTTCTGATTTTACGAGCGGACTCAAAGAAGCCCAGATGTCTCTTCAGAGTTTGAAAAATCAGACTGGTTCAAGTCTTGATAAGGTCAGCAACACTCTATCAGCAGTCAGTGGTTCCATGATGGCAGTTGGTAAAGGTATGACGGCAGGCTTCACACTTCCAGTAGTTGGGGCAATTGGTGGAGTAGTCAAGGCCTATGCAGGTCTTGAACAGGCCGTGGGCGGTATTGAAACCATGTTCAAGAGTTCAGCCAATACGGTCATTGCCAATTCAGAAACAGCCTACAAACGTGCGGGAGTGTCCGGTGTAAAATACATGGAGCAGGTCACGTCATTCTCTGCCAGCCTTCTTCAGGGTCTTGGTGGAGATACGGCAGCAGCTGCACGATATGCAGACATGGCTATTGTGGATATGTCTGATAATGCTAACAAGTTTGGGTCTAATATTACCGACATTCAGAACGCTTACCAGGGATTTGCGAAGGACAACTACACCATGCTGGATAATCTCAAACTTGGTTATGGTGGTACAGCTGGAGAAATGGCACGCTTGGTAAATGAGTCTGGTGTTTTAAATGGTGAATTTGAAGCAACAGCTGAAAATGTTAAAGATATACCGTTTGACAAGCTTATTAAGGCTATCCATGTCACTCAAGAAAAACTCGACATCACTGGAACGACTGCAAAGGAAGCCAGCGAGACGGTGTCGGGGTCTTTCGACTCAATGAAGGCTGCCGCTCAAAACTTGGCGGCAGGCCTAGGGCAGAAAGATGCAGACATCAAAGGTCTTTTGAGCAACCTGGGAGAAACCATCAAGAACTTTGTCCGCAACGTCAAGAACGTTGTATTGACTATATGGGATAACTTACCGATAGCTCCTTGGCAGAAATGGCTTGGTGCTATCGTTGTCGCGACGGGACCTGCGATGATGGCAATTGGCGGCGTAATTGGCGTTATCGCTAAGGTAGTTAGTTTTGCAAGTGGTGCTTATAAGGCGTTTACTACTTTGAAAGCTGGTTTTATTGCTGCACAGACTGGTGGCGCAGCTGTCTCTGGTGTCTTTGGTACGCTAGGCGGAATTATCGGCGGTATAACAGCCCCTGTTTGGGCGGTTATCGCTGCTATTGCCGCTTTAGTTGCTGGTTTTGTCTTGCTCTACAAGCATAATGATGAGTTCAGGGCTAAGGTAAATGAGGCTTGGCAAGCTATTTCTTCTACGATTAGCGGCGCAGTTGGTATTATTTGGGAAACAGTCTCACTGGCTTGGGCAAAAATCCAGGCTTGGATTGCTGAAAATCAAGAACTTATCCGCTCTGTTGTCGAAAAAGGCTGGAACTTAATCAGCGACACGATTATGTCTGTTGTGAATGCTTTGGCTCCTATTTTTTCTGCTGGTTGGGCCCTACTAACTGTCATTGTAAATAGCGTTTTTGGTACTCTATCTGATATTGTCATAGTAGCGATGGATGTCATCTTAGGCATCATTAAGGCTGTTTTGCAGGTTTTGAATGGTGATTGGTCAGGAGCTTGGGAAACACTGAAAGGTGTTGCGCAGACGGCTTGGGAAGCTGTCAAAAATTTAGCTATTTATCTTTTTGAATCTTTGCAAGAAGTGTTCAAATATGGTCTGGAGTTTTTGAAAACAATCTGGGAAACCGCCTGGAATTGGATTTCTGGTTTCTTATCAGGCATATGGTCGGCGATTTCTCAGACAGTTATGGGCTTTTTACAGCCGATTATTGATTTTATCAGTAGCGCCTTATCAACCATCAAAGCTAACTGGGAGCTTGTTTGGGATAGTATTAAGACTTTCTTTGCGGGTTTGCTTTTGGCAATCGTTGGTCTTGTGACAGGTAATTTTGATTTGGTCAAAGAGGCTATTTCTAAAGCATGGGAACGGATTAAAGGGAACACCGAGCAAATTTGGGAGAACATCAAAACTCTCTTATCAAGCGCTTGGAACGCTGTGAAATCAACAGTTTCTAATGCCGTTGAAACAGTCAAGAGCTCTATCAGCAATGGTTGGAATAATGTTGTCAGCACTGTCACTAATGCTGGACCACGAATTGTTGAAGCAGTTAGAAATGGCTTTAATAACGCCGTAAATGCTGCAAAAAACTTTGTCAGTCAGGCAGTATCAGCTGGTGGTGACTTAATTAGTGGTTTCGTTAATGGTGTTGTCGGCGCGGCAGGTCGATTGATTTCTGCCGTTAGCAATGCTGTGGGTAATGCTATTAGTGCTGCAAAGAACTTGCTTGGCATCAAGTCACCGTCTCGTGTGTTTCGTCAGTTTGGTCTTTACACTGACCAAGGTTTTGTTATTGGTATAAATAGCGGAGCTGGTAAGGTGGTTAAGTCCATGGCAAGCATGGCACAGGGTGCTATTTCAGCCTTCACAGGTCAAGATGTGGCAGGTAGCTTGATGGGAGAGTTAGGAGATGTTGATGGTGAGCTGGGCAGACTTACTGCTTATGACCCATCAGTGTCCTTTAACGGTGGCAGTCTGACTGTTGCCCAACAAGCTGCTGAAATTGTTCTTAATATGGGCGGCACGGTTTACCGTGCATTTACTAACGACATCACGGGTGCTCAAGAGCTGGAGCTGATTTTAGATAACTACTAGGAAAGGAAAAGTCATGTATAACTATCAAAGTTTGAAGAAAACAACTGGGCAAGATGTGGCTTTTGAGCCTAGTGATAATCTCTACATCAACGGAACGGCTCTCGATCAATTGGTTGAGGGTTACCGACACTTGACGGTGACAGGACGTGGCATTGTCAGTCAGACAGTCAAGTCAACTTCGGTCCCCGGTCGTCGTGGGGTCTGGGTTGATGATGTCTCTGATGATGAGCGTGAGCTTATCATCAAGTACAAACTTGAGGCGGACAGCAGTAGCCAACTGCGTGACCGTTTTGCACAGCTCAACAAAGTCTTGCGGACTGTTGCTCCTAGTGGTTTTCTGGAGTTATCCTTCAAAGATGAGCCAGACTTTACCTACTATGGCTATCTGTCGGGAGCTGATGAGATTGAGGAGACTGCCCTTGTAGTCGTCAGCAAGTTCACTCTCTTAGTCCCTGATGGCTACAAGAAGAAACTGCCTCAGTCATCGACTGGGGCTATTTCTTTGGTCAATGCTATGGCTGTTTTGCCAGAGAAGATTACGATTACACCAACTGGTACGGTTAACCAGGTACAAATTATCAATGGCGACAAGGTCTTGTCTTTTCGTGGAGCTTATACCCCCGACCGTGACGTGGTTGTGGCTTGGGGAGCTGATGAGGTAACCATCACCTACGGCGGTCGGTCTATTCTCAGTGAGCTAGAGCGGTACAGCCCGTTGGAGACCTTTTTTGTAAAAAATGGGGATACCATCACAGCAAGAAACGCCAAAGTTAAGGAAGTTATTTGGAGGGATGAGCGCTTATGATTTACTTGTTTGACAAGGACGAAAATCTTATTAAGATTGTCCGAAAAACGGCAGTCAAAACAGCCCTACAAACCTACTCTTTGACGACTGAGAAGTATGTCTCTGACCGTTTGACGGTTGAGCTGAAGGCTTTGCCTGATGATGAGCTGGAGAAGGTGGAATACATGGCTATTCAGGCGGTGGACGACACTCACAATTTCCACTTTTTCTACGTGGCTCAGAAACATTCTGAGGGCAAACTGACCGAGTTAATTGGAGTTCAGTCTGGTATTGAGGAGCTAAGAAAAACGCCTGTTTATGACAAGCGACCGAAGAACGCTTTTGCCCGTGAGGTTATCTCTGATTTGTTACTTGGCACAAACTGGTCAGCCCGTTTTGTTGATGAGACTTTGCCACGGTCAACCAATTTCTACTATACCTCCGTTTTTGACGCTCTGAAAAAGGTCTGCAAGGTCTGGGATTTGGAAATGCAGTTTTTCGTCCAGATGAACGGCAATCAAATCGGAGCTAGGGTCATTGACTTTAAGAAAAAGATTGGTGCAGCCGTCGGGAAGCGTGTCGTTTACGGTCACAATGCCCTAAAAATCCTGCAAGAGGTTGAGCGAACCAATATCTACACCGCCCTCATCGGTCGCGGTAAGGGTGAACAGGTTAGCACAGCAGATACGAGTGAAACAGTTGACGGCAAAAGTCGTCAGCAACAAGCAGACGGCTACGGTCGCAAGATTACGTTTGAAGATGTAGTCTGGCGAATAAGTGACGGCAAGCCTGTCAACAAGCCCAAGGGTCAGAAGTATGTCGAACTGCCAGAAATGACGGCTCACTTTGGCATCAAGCAAGCAGATGGCAGTATGAGACCTAAGATTGGCTTTGTAGAGTTTTCGGAAGAGGAAGACAAGGAAGTTGTCTTGCAGAAAACCTATGAAGCTTTGGTAGATACTAGTCGTCCGCAGGTCACTTTCAAGACCTCTACAGTTTACCTCAAAGGTGCCGCTATTGGTGATACTATCCGAGTGGTTCGGCATGACAAGCGGATTGACTACGATACCCGTATTTTTGAATTGACCATCAACCGTCTCAATGACCAGTCTAGCGACGTCAAACTAGGTGACCGTATCACGGAAGGTCAGGCAAGTCGTATTCAGACTATCGCTGATCAAGCTGTGGATAACTTTATTCAAAATGAGTTTAGCAACTTTGTCCAGAACCTACCTGATTTTTTACCGAGTGCTGACGGAGCTAACACTAACTGGTATGGAGCGGAAGACCCTACTGTCAAGTATAAGGGCAAGGTGGTGATCAATGACATCTGGTACAAGCCAGACCCAGAGCATGAAGGGCATAAAATCATGTTACGGTGGACAGGCGAGGCTTGGGAGGAGTTAGTCAGAACCGCAGATAATGAACGTGTTAAGCGCTTGGTTGAGGAGGTACAAGCCAAAGCCAATGAACTGACCCAACAAGCCCAAGCCGCAGACCAAAAAGCAAGTGAGGCGTTGACTAGGGCTGGAGCGAGCAGTGACTTGGCGAAGCTAGCAAAAGAGACAGCAGACAGAGCTGCAGCTTCATCGACGCAGACAGGTCAGGAACTGGCGAACAAGTCCAGAGAGCTTCAGGAAGCTGTGCGATTGACACGGGAAAACCTGTCTAGTCAAGCCGACCAAATCCGACGACAGGCTCAGACTCAGGAGGGGCTGTCTAGTCGCTTGATGACAGTCGAAGAGACCGCAAACGGCACGAAAACTACGCTGACAGAGCTGTCCAAAACCGTCAATAGCACGACAGGCAATCTGACGAGTGTGACCCAACGGGTGGCGAGTGTTGAGACGGGTCTGTCTGGTGTTCGTGAGCAGTACAGCCAGCTCAATCAAACGCTCAATACGACGACAGGTCAGGTTCAGTCTGTTAGTCAAAAGACTGCTGACATTGAGCGCGGTTTAGACGGCGTTAGGGAGCGGTTTGAGAATATCAGGGTGGGTGGCGTCAACCTCATCAAGCGCACTGGCGAACCGTTTGTCATGGGTTACGGTATCACTAACACGGCCTGGGACGATGAGACTAAACGAACTCGTCTAACCTTTGGAACAGGAGTTGAAAGAGCTAGGAACGGAGAGATTCTGCCACAAGGACGAATTTTCGAGGAACAACGCTTTGTAGTCAAACAAGGTCAAACCTATACACAAGCTGTCAGGGTTTCGACGGATGCTAGATTTATTGGGATAGGCTCGCTTCAGATGTCTTGGTATGGTCCAGAAGTAGTCTCATCGGCTAACCGACACAGGGCCTTTTCGGCTCAGATTAAGCAGATTGGGACGAATGAGTATCTTGTTTGGTGTACTGTCAACTGGACGACACCGGACATCTATCTGAGACCGTTTGATATTTTTAACCTGCATACGGCGTTGGACTTTCGAAACTCAGGGACATACCTAGAGTTTTATCAGCCGAAACTGGAAATAGGTAACATCCCTACAGACTACTCTCCTGCCGATGAAGATTTCCGCCAGGAGTTTGCGGAGTACAAGCGGTCAGTAGATGAAAACAGTGCAGAGCTTGGACGACGTGTTCAAGGACTGGACGGCAGTCTGTCTGAGACAAAGACCCTTGCCCAACAAACAGCAGAGGGTATCCGTCAACTGGCAACTAAAACCGAAGTCAATGCGGTCACGGGTCGTCTATCAACAGCTGAGAGTTCAATTCGCCAGCAGGCTGACCAAATCGCTCAACGGTTAACACGAGCTGAAGTGGATAATTTAGTGACTACTAAGGGCTATATATCGAATACAGTCTTTGACAACTACAAGCGTGAGACAGCGCAGACGATTGAGCGTGGTTTGACTGAGACACGAGGACTGATACCGACTAAGGGAAGCTCGGTTAATCTCGTACCAAATTCTAAAATCAATGAAAGTTCGAATGCTTATGGTTTTGGGACTCGGACGATTCAATTAGAAGCTGGGAAGACCTATTGGTTCTTAGCAAGAGCTAAGAAGACAGGGGGGACTAGTGATAAGCGAACGAGAGTCTATATCTATAAATCGGATTGGCAAGAAAGTTACAATTTGGAATTTAACTCAACAAACTATGAAACTAAAAGCATAAAATTCACAGCTCGTTATACGGAACGTTATGCCATTAGCACCTACTGGTTTCCTGGTGGAGGCGACCGCTCAGGTACTGCGGACATCGATTGGTATATGGTTGCCCAAAGTGACCTTGAACCCACAGAATGGTCGCCTGCTCCTCAAGATTTAGCTTCAGCGGTAGACTTTAACAAAGTCAAAGAAACCGCCCAGCTCTATGAGCGGGCACTTGGAACGACTAATCAAGGGATAGCGGACAACATCGCCCGTATGGTTATGACATCTAATATTTTCCAAGTGGAGGTCGGCAAGGTCTTGACCAAGAGTGACAATCTGGTCTATGACCCTACAAACTACTCACGTCACCAGCCTCGATCTACCAGTAATGCGGCAGATTACTACATGACAGGAACCAACACCTACAAGCTTTTGGTGATTAGGCAAACGGGGCATACAGCTCATCAATGGCGAGGATTTCAGGTGCCGCTCAGGACCGCCACCTTTACTAAGGGCGAGAAGCTCAGTTATCGTGTCAATCTTTGGGTGGATGTGCTTCCTGATGATATTATTAGTTTTGAGATTAAAAACGCTGGCACCATAATAGGTTCTTTTCAGATTATGCCAACCAAAACTGGTGCCGCTCAGATTTTTACGGGCACATTTACAGTCAACTCTGACACTATAGTCACAGACGATTACGGTCTGCACGTCTGGTTGCGAAAAAATGGTCAGGTCGCCGTTGGACAAATTTCTATCGTACGAGGGGAAGTTCCGCCAGACAGATTTGTGGACAGTACCTCGGCGCAGGAGGTAGCGACCTCTACCCTCGTCACCCAGTTGGCGGACAGCTATGCCATTAAAACCCTAAACAGTAATGGCGCTGTCTTGTCTGCAGTCAATGTCGCCACTGGAGGGATAGCTCTACAAGCTGGTCAGAATAAGCTGGTAGTAACCCCTAGTACGGTCTATGTCCAAGACGGGACGATTAAGAATGCCATGATTGAAAGCGTGCTTGCGGATAAAGTCACAGCAGGGACGCTAAACGCGGCAAATGTTAATATCATCAACCTTAATGCTAATAAGATAGTGGGCTTGGACGCTAATTTCATCAAATCTAAGATTGAGACGGCTCTTGTGGATTGGTTGAAAGGGAAAGTTATAACAGCTCAAAATGATGCCATGAGAATTAACCTGAACCAAGCAAATATTTCCTTCAATCAAAATGCGACGATTGAGTTTTTATCGAACAATAATAGTCTGAGACGCATGTCACCAAACAAGCCATCACAATTTATTCGATTGATTGAGGGTAATTTTTATTCTGAATTAGGTGTTTTACCAAATTCAACACTGACTGTTATTGGTTCCAATTCTGATCAAAGTGAATCCTCAGAAAACGATGGATTTGGTGGAGTTAGAATTTGGAACGGCGTTAAAAATCAGACAGAGAAGACTACCTTTGTTGAATTGGTAGGGAATCGTGTTGCTATTTATGGTAATAAAAATCGTAGTCCATGGCTATTTGATATGACTGGAAAGGCGTCGTATCTTATTCCTCAGAATGAGGGGGGGATAACGCATTCTCTAGGTCGCTCTGACCGTCGTTTTGCGGACGTTCAGAGTCAAGAAATGCACCTCAGTGGCAAAAGTTTAAAAACGGTTATCAACAATATTTACTGGCATCTTACCTTACTCTATGCTGGTAATCACTCTTATAACCACACGAATCATATGCATATTTTTTAGGAGAAAACAAATGAACGACACAATACAATCTAAATTAGCAATCAATATTGCGAGTAAAGCCTTAACAATTGCGACGTTGGAAGCTCAAAACGAGGAGTTGCAGGCTACTGTTAATCAGCAAGCCTCAGCTGAACAAGCTCATGTAGAGCGTATCCAGATACTTGAAAAAGAGGTCGATGAACTCAAAAAGCAAAATGAGCGCTTGTTGAAAGAGCTTGACGCTGTGACGGTGGAGGTGGTGTCATGAGGTCTTGGAGTGTAGCGGGGAAATACCCAATATCTGATAGTGACGGGGTGATTACACACACAGAAATCGTTCTCGCCTCGACGACAGCAGGTTATGCAACCTTTACCGAGCGAGTGCTTGGAGACCAAACTAGCAAGAGTGAACGAGAACTTGTTGAACTAGCTCGTGAGGCGTATTTCAAAACTGAATATTTTGACCGAGCTATGGCCGAGAGCGTCCAGAAGATTGACGAGATTGAGGCAGTTGTCAAGTCTGCTAAAAAGTTCATGGCTGAGGCTGAAGAAAAAATGTCCAGTATGGCTAAATCTCAACAGGAATTGGAAGAGCGCTTGTCATTGGCAGAAACTGACAGGAACACTCGCTTTAAGGCGATTGAAGATCAGTTCGCTATTCTTAACGGCTCTGTAATGGAAATGATTACGGACTACTATTCTCAATCAGAGGAGGAAGAAGATGTTTCGGACACTGAAAGCAATGACAATGTCGACGGTAGCGACAATTCTACCACTAACGAAAATACAGAAACGGAGTAACAACATGATGGTAATGTTAATGGCGATGAATATTGTAGATGAGCACTTTGATTTTTCTTTCAAGGATGTGCCAAAGATTTTCAAAAAGCGTGTTAAGGCACAGCCGGAGTTGATGGGGCATCCAGAGCTTGCAGATGAAAAAGTTGTCAACTACACGCCGAAAGGGGAGTAGGCTATGCCTATTGAACAAGTGGAGAGAATAGCTCAGTCACAGTTTGTCTGGGCTATTCTTTTTATTCTTCTGTTTGGAGCGGTGGTTCGCTATCTGGTTCGTACATCGGATAAAAGGGAGAGAAAGTTGACAGACTTTTTTGAGCAATCACGAACCGAGGCTAATCAGCGTGAAGAACGCTTAATGGACCATTTGGATCAGACGACGGTGGAGCTGAAGGGGATTTCGCAAACTGTCGGAGAGGTTCAAAAAGAGTTAGTCCGTATGAATGACCGTATGGATGAAATTGAGAAAGGACGATAAATATGCAAGATATTCAGACAATTCTACTGACAGCATTCCTGTCCATCGTGACAGCTTTAGTCGGGGTAGCTGTTCAGTCGGTTAAGAAATACCTTATTGCCAAAGGAGGCGAAAAGGCTGTTAAAATTGTTGAGATTTTGGCAAAGAATGCAGTGAATGCCGTTGAGCAGATTGCGGCGGAGAATGGTTGGAAAGGTGCTGATAAATTGCAGGCTGCTAAAGTAGCTGTCAGTGATGAACTGTCCAAGCACAATATCTATATGACTGACAAGCAACTTGATGTCTTTATTGAAGCTGCCGTAAAACAGATGCACGATAATTGGAGAGGTGGTCATCATGGGAATTAACATTGAAACAGCCATCAGCTGGATGTCGGCACGAGCTGGCAAGGTAACTTATTCTATGGACTATCGTAACGGTCCAGGGTCTTACGATTGCTCTAGCTCTGTCTACTACGCTCTGATGAGCGCAGGAGCTATCTCTGCTGGCTGGGCAGTCAATACGGAGTATCAACACGACTGGTTGCTCAAGAATGGCTACAAGCTGATTGCGGAAAACACAACCTTTGATGCCCGACGAGGTGATGTCTTTGTCTGGGGCAGGCGCGGTCAGTCGTCAGGCAGCTTCGGGCATACGGGGATTTTCATTGACGGAGACAACATCATTCATTGTAATTACGCTAATAACGGTATTAGTATCAATGAGCATGACGTGACGTGGGCTTACGCTGGACGACCTTACTATTATATCTATCGCTTGACAAATCACCCCTCAACCAGCACCACAGGAAAAAGTCTGGAAACGCTGGTACAGGAAACATTGGCTGGGTTACATGGCAACGGAGACACCCGCAAGGCTAGTCTGGGCGGTCAATACGAGGCTGTTATGGCAGTTATCAATGGCAAAGCTACGGCACCTAAAAAGACTGTTGACCAACTGGCTCAAGAAGTGATCCAGGGGGAACATGGCAACGGTGAAGACCGTAAAAAATCCCTTGGTTCTGACTATGACGCAGTCCAAAAACGGGTCACAGAAATCTTGAAAAACGGCACATCGTCAGAAGCCCCTAAACAGCCCTCTAAGCCGTCCAAGGTTGGGGTGGCACAATCAGCCGCAGATACCAAAACAGGACAAACTGGGGCAACTGGACAAGCGACAGCCACCAAAGAGGCAGGAGATTTGTCTTTCAATGGAGCAGTCCTGAAAAAGTCTGTCCTAGATGTTATCCTAAAAAAGTGTCAGGAATACAATATTCTACCTAGCTACGCTATTACATGCTTACACTTTGAGGGCCTTTGGGGCACCTCGGCGGTAGGCAAAGCTGACAACAACTGGGGAGGCATGACCTGGACTGGTCAAGGTAACCGCCCAAGCGGTGTGGCCGTGACTCAAGGCTCACCCCGTCCATCAAATGAGGGTGGCCACTATATGCGGTATGCCTCTGTAGAGGACTTCTTGACAGACTGGTTCTATCTGCTACGCTCAGGCGGTAGCTACAAGGTCAGCGGTGCCAAGACATTCTCTGAGGCAGTCAAAGGCATGTTCAAAGTTGGCGGTGCAGTCTATGACTACGCTGCTAGTGGCTATGATAGCTACATTGTAGGGATGGCAAGCCGTTTCAAAGCCATTGAGGCTGAAAATGGTAGCTTGACCAAGTATGACCTTATCCCTGACACCCCTAGCAGTTTGCAACCTGACAAAATCAACATCACCATTGAGGGGATTGAAATCTCAATCAATGGTGTCACTTATGAACTGACTAAAAAGCCAGTTTAAGCACTAGATACGATAAGATGATTAAAGCCCTTTGGAGAGGNCCATTATTGACAAAATGCCCATTTTGCTAATAATTGTGTCAGGTTTTGATTTTTTTATTGTCAAAATCGCCTTTTTGTCAATAATTGCGAATAGTTAGGTAAGGAGGACATCAGATGTTGTGTTATGAAGAACTAAGGGAAGCTGTGGATAACGGCTATATTATAGGAGACACGCTCAACGTGGTAAGAAAGAACGGCAAGGTCTTTGATTATGCCCTGCCCGGCGAACCAGTCAGACCGTGGGAGATCGTGACGGTAGAGTCGTTGATTGATATTATGACTGAACTATCTAATTATCAATAATTTTAGTATCTTTGATTGAAATGCTTATTGTTTTGCTTATTGTGAGCGTATTACTGCTTCTTTTTGTGCCTAACCTCAGCAAGCAAAAAGAAAAAATCGAAGCATCTGGGGGACGTGCGCTCGTTAAGGTTGTTGAAAGTCAGGCTGAAATGTATGAAATGGGCTCTGCTAATAAGGCTAGCTTATCAGCTTTAGTCGCAGAAGAATTTATCACTCAGGATCAGGCGGACAACTATGTTAAATATGTGTCAGAACATCAAGTGGCTCAAAACGTGCCGAACTAAAGGATTTACTCTTCTTGAAAGTTTACTGGTCCTGTTTATGATTAGTTTATTGGTGCTTAGCCTATCAGGCGCGGTCAATCAGACCTTTCAAGCAGTGCAGACAAAATTATTTTTTATGCATTTTGAGCATCTTTATCAGGATAGCCAACAGCTGAGCCTGAGTCAGCAAGCTACGGTTCAGTTAAACTTAAGTGGTCGACAAATCACCAATGGCTATCAAACCTTATCGTTACCTGAGGAAGTGACCTTGGTCACGGAGCGGCAAATTGAATTTTCGACAGCGGGTGGAAACTCGTCTCTAGCGAAAATAGTTTTTCAAACAAAACAGCAGCAGGTGACCTATCAACTGTATATAGGGAGTGGTAAATATAAAAAAACAATTACAAGCTTACATTCTCCTTGAGAGCTTAATAGCACTCGGGGTGTTGGTTACAATCGCTAGTCTTATTGTCGGTCAGCTGGGGCAGCATCAGGCTGCGGTTGCCCAACGTCTACACCAACAAGAGGTACTAAATGTCGCTACTATGGCTGTCCAGACAGGACAATCCAGTTTAAGCTTGAATGGCATCAGTGTACAGGTGTCACGAACGAGCAGTAGTATTACCGTTTATAGTGAGGGCAAGGAGGTGATGAGTCTTGCTAAAAACTAGGGTTAAAGGGTTTACGCTTTTAGAGTGTTTAATCGCTTTATTAGTGATTGCAGGGAGTTTATCCGTTTATCAGGGATTGACCAAATTGCTAAGCAGTCACACCAGCTACTTAACCGTCAATCATCAGGACAATTGGCTTCTCTTTTGCCAGCACTTGCGTGTAGAATGGCAAGGTGCAACTTTTGATAAGCTGGAAGGCAACCGACTTTATCTGACTAAGGAGGGGCAAGCGCTTAGTTTTGGAAAATTTCGCTCAGACGATTTTCGGAAAAGCAACGCCGACGGTCGGGGTTATCAGCCCATGCTCTTTGGTGTCAGCTCGGCAGACTTCAGTCAGTCAGGAGAAGTCGTCACTTTGCAGGTGACTTTTGATACGGGCTTAGAAAGGACCTTTGTTTATGCTTTTGACAAAACGCCTTAAAGCTGGCATTTTGCTTTACGCTCTCTTTATGGCCGCTGTCTTTGCCTTGTTGTTACAGTTTTACATCAACCGTGTGCAGGTCACTGCTCAACTGCAGTCCCAGCAATACCAGCAAGCACAAGCCAGCTTAATGGCAGAGCTGACCAAGGAATTGGCAGATAAAGCCTCGGGCTCTTACCAGTTTGCTCAAGGGAGTACCAGCTACACTCATCAGAATAATTACCTCGTTGTTAGTGTCAATCTATCTCAAGGGAATACCTATCATTACCGATTTTTCAAACTAGAGTTGCCAGACAAAAAAGATAACAAAGAAACCCCTAAAGAAAATGATAAAGAGACACCTGCTGTTCTCAACGACTCAGACCAAAGTATTGACAAAGTAGAATCAATAAAAGAAACAGAAGTTGACGCGTCAACTTCTGTTTAAGTCTATTTTAGCTCTGCAATGGTTTTAAGGACATGTTCAACGGTAAAGCCGTAGTTGTCGATAACCGTTTGAGCTGGCGCTGAGGCACCAAATTTATCGATACCGATGACTGCGCCATCTAAGCCGACATATTTGTACCAGCCTTGGGTAGCTGCCATCTCGATCGCCACACGGCGGCGAATGGCGTTTGGCAGGACAGATTCTTTATAGGCAGCATCTTGAGCATCAAAGAGTTCGGTCGATGGTACGGATACCACACGCACCTTGCCACCTTCTTCCGCCAAGACCTTGGCAGCTTTGACCGCCAGATTGACCTCTGAACCAGAAGCTATTAAGATCGTATCAAAGTCACTGCCTGTCTCATAAACCACATACGCTCCTTTAGACACTTTGCCAAAGTCTGTGCCCTCTTCCACGGTCAAGTTTTGACGGGTCAAGACAAGGGCAGTCGGTGTCTTGGTGCTGGTAAGAGCATGGTGCCAAGCCGCCTGCGTCTCACGGGCATCTGCTGGACGAAGCACAGTCAGGTTTGGCATGGCACGCAGACCTGCCAAGTGCTCAATCGGCTCATGGGTTGGACCATCTTCGCCGACAGCAATCGAGTCGTGTGTAAAAACATAGGTCACTGGCAATTCTTGGATAGCAGACAGGCGGATAGCAGCCTTGACATAATCAGAGAAGACAAAGAAGGTACCACCGTAGACCCGCAGACCGCCATGAAGCGCCATACCGTTCAAGATCGTTCCCATAGCAAACTCACGCACCCCAAACTGAATGTTGCGGTTGAGCGGATGGTTCTTATCCTGCAAACCGTCTGCCTTGATATAGGTCATGTTGGAATGTGCCAAGTCAGCTGAACCACCGAGGAAGGTTGGCAAGACCGCAGCTGCGGCGTTGAGAGCATCTTGTGATGAGTTACGAGTGGCTTGAGAGAAGCCGTTCTCATAGACAGGGAAGTCTTTTTCTGTGATAGTCACAGGCGCTTGACCTGCGACAATCGCATCAATCTCTGCTGCTACTTCTGGGTAGGCTGCCTTGTAGTCTGCAACCAATTTTTCCCAAGCGTCATAAGCCGCTTGACCACGATCAGCGACATTGGTCTTGAAGTCCGCATAGACATCTGCTGGCACTTCAAATGGTGCATAGTTCCAGCCAAGGTTAGCACGGGTCGCAGCCGTTTCATCTGCCCCTAGAGGTGCACCATGGACAGCATTGGTGCCACCCTTGGTTGGCGCGCCATGACCGATAATGGTCTTCACCTCGATCAGAGATGGCTTGCCTGCTGTTTTTGCTTGGTCAATAGCAGAGCCGATCGCTGCGAGGTCTGTACCGTCTTCGACGAGAGCTGTATGCCAGCCATAAGCCTCATAACGGGCACGGATATTTTCAGAAAAGGCATCCTTGGTCTCACCGTCCAAGCAGATGTCGTTGGAATCATAGAGGACAATCAGCTTGTCCAAGCCTTGGTGACCAGCATAAGATGCTGCCTCAGCCGACACCCCTTCCATGAAGTCGCCATCACCAGCGATGACATAGGTATAGTGGTCAAAGAGAGGGAAGCCATCTTTGTTGTACTTAGCAGCAAGGAAACGCTCCGCTTGAGCAAAACCAACCGCTGTCGAAATCCCTTGACCAAGAGGCCCAGAGGTGGCATCGACACCTGTGGTATGAGTGACTTCTGGGTGACCAGGGGTCTTTGAGCCCCACTGACGGAAGTTTTGCAGCTCTTCGATAGACAAGTCTGCATAGCCTGACAAGTGCAAGAGCGCATATAACAGCATAGAGCCATGGCCAGCTGATAAAACAAAGCGGTCACGGTTGATCCAGTTTGGCTGGTTTGGTGTGATGCGCAGGTGCTGGGTAAAGAGGCTGTAAGCCATCGGTGCCGCCCCCATCACTACTCCAGGGTGACCAGAGTTGGCCTTGTTAATGGCATCAATACCTAAAAAACGAATCGCATTGACTGATTGAATTGACATAGATTCCTCCCTTTGTCTGTTTGAAAACGTGTACTTAACTATTATACCATAATTTCAGAAACTATCTGCATTTTTTGGAAAAAATACCCGCACATGGGGGGTATGGCGGGTATGCGATGTTTCAGATTACAGTAGCGCCTTGAATTGAATATTTGAATCGTGCTCAAAGACATCATCAAAGCCGCGTGGGTGATGGTACTCCATCCGATCTTTGTCCATCGGATAAGTGTACTTGCCACCAACTTCCCAGATGAAGGGATGGAAGTCATACTGGAGACGCTCCTTGCGCATCTTCCAGAGCTGGAGAATCTCATCCGTTGACGCCATAAAGTTAGACCAGATGTCGTAGTGGACAGGGATGATCACCTTGGCACGCAAATTTTCCGCCATGCGAAGCAAATCAATAGAGGTCATCTTGTCTTGGATACCGATTGGGTTGTCACCGTAGTTGTTGATAGCAACATCAATATTGAAGTCACGTCCGTGCTTAGCAAAGTAGTTGGAGAAGTGAGAATCTGCCCCGTGGTAAATCGTCCCACCTGGTGTTTCAAACACATAATTGACTGCCTTGCGAGCCATGAGCTCATCCGTCACTGGTAAACCAGCTAAACTGCCGCCATTTTCCTCATAGCCCTCGATTGGCAAGGTTACTAAGCAGGTCCGGTCAAAGGATTCAACAGCATGTACCTTGATATCCTTAAACTCAAAACTATTGCCCGGTGCGATACGGATGATACGGTCAGCTGGCACCCCCCATTTTTCCCAGATGTCGCCTGACTCAACAGGACCGACAAACTTCACATGAGACAAATTTGGGTTATTGAGAATGGCAGCGGCTGTGTTGATGTCCATGTGGTCAGAGTGGACGTGTGACACCAAGTAGTAGTCTAACTCATTGATAGCAAATGGGTCAATGACCATCGGCTGCACCCGCAGGTTTGGCTGGAGCTTACGGACACCCGCCATATTGGCCATCTGGTGCCCCCAGACCATGTCTTTCACTTTCTTGGTGGATTTACCACGAGAAGACCAAAGATCCATGACGATATTGGCTCCACCTGGGGTCTTGATCCAGACACCGCAGTTGCCCAGCCACCACATAGCAAAGTTGCCTTCTGGAACGACTTCTTCTTCAATTTCTTCATTTAGCCAAGTGCCCCATTCTGGGAAGGTGCTGAGAATCCATGATTCTCTGGTAATATCTTGTACGTTAGCCATGCGGCCATCCTCCTGTAAACGTTTTTTTCTTATCACAAGACCAGTATATCCCAAATCTGACCACTAAAAAAGACCAAGTCTTACACAGGTTAGTGTTCAAGATTGGTCTGACATTAAAAATACTCGCCGAAAGATGAGGCGAGTGCTAATCAATTATGGTTGTTCTTGACCAAGAACGAGTATGGACAACAGCTCTTGGTGAAGGAGTTTTTCAATTTTATTTCGAAGAATGTAGATTGTGTCGTCATCTTTAATATATTGACGGATTTGTCTCTCTAGTTCTTGGCTTAAATCACTTTGTTGAAGACCTCTGTTTTGACCGACAAAGCGTAGGATACGCACAATATCATCGTGAGTCAGAATAGGATTAACAACAAGTGTTGGTATAGGGGAGTCTTCTATTGGTACTGTGGTAATAGCAACTTTCCCAGCTAATAGATCAGCGACACTTGCAAACTGCTCTGAGGTGAAAACCGCTTCGATAAGACTTGTCTTTAGATAGCGTTGGCATTGGCTGAGAAATAACTTTTGTACACCAATACCGTCATCACAGACTAGGATAACATTTTCATTTTCTACTTGTTTTTTTCGTAATGAACCACCTAAATGGATAGTGAGGTAGGCGATGTCTTCATCTTGTAAGACCAATTGCCAAGCATCCTCCAAGAGTTTAGCGCAAGTTTTAGTTCGATAAAAGAGCTCTGTGTATTTGGAGATGATATGCTCTGTCAAAGGATTGTTAGACAAGATGCCATAAACTTTCCGATAAATCAACGCTTTACAATGGGTCAACAGTTGCCGTTCAAGGTCTTGACGGTGATAAAAATTCATCTGGTAATTGTCTTCGAAGCAAGAGAGAAATTTATCAATATCTTCACGCATCTGTTGATAATCTTGACTTTCTAAATGGGTATCATTATCTTTTCGATAAGACAGGAGTAGTGTCGCAATCAAACAGATTTCGATATCGTCTAATACCACTTTGAACTGTATATTGAGATTAGTTGCCATATCTTTAGCGATTTGGTATTCCTTGCGCTGTCTTGCAAGATAGAATTCAGCAAGTGCAACTTTCTTTTCCTCTGTGGTTAGCTGGGCATGACGATAGCACGATAATAAGTAAGGAAGGAGATGAAGCATGAGTTCTCCCTCTTGACTATTGAGCGTTTTCCCAAGCTTTGTTTTGGCAAAAATCAGTTCCTCTTGAAAAAAATTCAAAATATCGGTGGAATAGAGGCAATCAGTTTGCGTAGTAAAAATTTTTTCCTGGATTAATTGGATAAAATTATCATTGCCGCTGGTATAAATCTCATAAAGCAATCTATAAAGGTAACGAATCTTGACCAAAAACGGACCAGTGAGATAATAACCTTTGCTTCTATTGACATCCAAAGCAAGTAAATTGTTGTTCAATTGCTCCCTGACTAGATTCAAGTCATTGAGGGTGGTATTGCGGGAAACACCTGTTAAATGCATCAAGTTCTCAATTGTTATTTTATCTTGTCTGACAGCTATAGCAATCATTATAAGTTGAAGGCGTTCTGTAATCCCTAAAACATAGCTATAATCATCTAGTCCATCCAAGAGTGTTGCACAGGCTTTCTTTTGTTCATCTGTTAGTAAAATTCCTACGCGTGCGTAAGAGATAATCGCCGGTATTCCATCGGGGAGCGCATCGTTAATTTTATCCAGATGGTAGTAGATTTTTCGTCGGGACTGATTAAGCTTTTTCGAGATGGTCATAACCGTCTCAGGCTCATCTAATTTTAAGAGATAAAACAGTAATTCATAGCTCTTCTTGTCTAAAATAATCATGTCAGTCCTCTCTAGTTTTTTATCTATTTTAACATAAATTCAATATAAATGTCTTAAAACCAGAATATAATAATATAACTTTTGTTTGAAATCTAATCCGATCCAATTATGCGTTTTGACAGTTTTGAAGCGACTAAACTATAATAGCCTAAGAGTGTGAAACAGACCATCAGACTCGTATAGAGAGTGTGGCGGTCTATACCAGATTCTTTTTGTGATTTTAACGATCACCTTTTTGGCCATAATAGGCATTTGGTCCATGTTTACGCAGGTAGTGCTTGTCCATAATGTACTGCGGCGCTGGCTCTACCTTTGAATTGATTTGTTCGGTATAGCGGTTCATGCGAGCCACTTCTTCCAAGACCACGCTGTGGTAGACCGCTTGAGTAGGGTCTTTCCCCCAAGTGAATGGGCCATGATTGCGCACCACGATTCCTGGTATCGCCACAGGGTCAATGCCGCGACGGGCAAACTCTTCCACGATGACGGTCCCTGTCTCTTTTTCATAGGCAGTATTCACTTCATCTGCGGTCAGCGAGCGAGCACAAGGGACTGGACCGTAGAAGTAGTCCGCATGGGTCGTGCCATAGAAAGGAATGTCCCGTCCTGCCTGCGCCCAACCAACCGCTTCGGTCGAATGCGTATGCACCACCGCATGGACAGTTGGCCAGGCCTTATAGAGCTCCACATGGGTATTGAGGTCGGATGACGGATTGAGATCTCCCTCCACCACATGACCGTCAAGGTCGGTCACGACCATGTTTTCAGGCGTTAGTTTGTCATAGTCCACACCAGATGGCTTGATGACGATTCGTCCCAGATCACGGCAAACTTCTGAGACATTGCCCCAGGTAAACTTGACCAAGCCGTATTTTGGCAGGTCTTTGTTAGCAGCGCACACGCGCTCCCGCATCTCTTGTAAATCTTTTGGCATTAGCGTAACCCTGCTTTCTCTAGCAACGGATAGAGGAAATCTTGGGCTTCTTTGATGGCAGCCTTGGTTTCTTCTACCGTTTCACAGTTTTCTGACCACATTTCAATTAAAAATGGGCCTTGGTAATTGGTTTTCTTAAGGACAGCAAACATGTTTTCCCAGTCCACACAGCCCTGTCCAAATGGCACATCGCGGAACTGCCCCTTGCAGGTCTCTGTAACTGGATAGGTGTCCTTCAAATGAAGAGCAGCAATAGAGCGGTGTCCTAGATAAAATTCGCTCCAGATGTCATTGTGCCAAGCAGACACATTCCCCGTGTCAGGATAGACAAAAAGGTACGGGGAGTTAATTTCTTGTTCAATCGCCTGATACTTCTGAATCGAATTGATAAACGGATCATCCATAATCTCGATGGCCAAGATAACCTGAGCCTGCTCAGCCCAGTCACAGGACTTTCTGAGGTTTTTGATAAAGCGCTCACGGGTTTCAGGTGATTTTTCCTCGTAGTAGACATCGTAGCCCGCCAGTTGGATGACGCGAACCCCCAAATCTTGAGCCAGCTCGATGCATTTTTTCATGGCAGACAAGGCTTCTGCTTCCAGCTCAGGATTGTTAGAACCCAGCGGATAACGGCGATGCCCTGAGAAGCAGATGGTCGGAATCCGAACACCCGTCTCATAGACGGCTTTTACAAGCTCTAATCGCTCTTCCTTGGTCCAGTCCAGTCGCGCCCAACGCGCGTCAGACTCATCGACCGACATCTCCACAAAATCAAAGCCTAGTTCTTTTGCAAATTGCAGGCGTTCCAACCACGTAAAGTGCTTGGGGGTCGCCTTTTCATAAATTCCTATCGGACGTGTCATCTTTACCCCCAAATACGACGAATTTCATCTTTGAACTCACGCGCTGCAGCGGCAGGATTGTCCGCCTCGGTGATCCCACGACCAGCGATAAAGGTGTAAACAGCCACTCCCTCGAAGAGTTTGAGGGTATCAACATCCAAACCACCTGTCACAGACACACGGAAGCCCATGTCAATCAGTTTTTTCACCTTGTTGAGGTCTTTTTCACCCCACGTTTCACCAGCCAGAAGGGCGTCGCGTGACTGGTGATAGATGGCTTGAGAAATACCTGCATCCAGCCAGAGTTGCGCTTGCTCAAACGTCCAATCGCCGTAAAGCTCAATTTGGATTTCCCCGCGCTCACCGTTGACCTCCTGAATGGCTTTCAGAGCTGCTTCCATAGTTGGAATGGTTGCTGAACAGATACAGGTCATCCAGTCTGCTCCACGCACCGCATTGTTTTTGGCAATAGTCCCACCAGCATCCGCACACTTGGTGTCCGCCACGATAATCTTGTCAGGGAAAAGGTTGCGCAACACCTCTACCAACTCGCTTCCTACTTGCAACAAGCAGACAGTCCCTGCCTCAATAATGTCCACCTCATGGCCGACAGATACTGCCGCCTTAATGGCTCCCTTGAGGTCAGAATGGTCGAGGGCAACTTGTAAATTTGGAATGTGTTTTGACATACTTGTCTCCTTTTCTTTTTGGAACATAGCAGCGCTACATCCCTTTTCACTTCTATTATAAAACGGTTACAGTGTTCAAAAACAGACCAAATAAAACACAGGGATGTGTTCAAGATTGGGTGGTTTTTAAGAATAGAAAGAGAGCAGGACAACTGATGACTCACGACTTGGTTTATATATAAAATAAAAAACACCCTTTCGGGTGCACGGGTTAATTTAAGCTTCCAGGTCTAAACCTTCCAAATAAGGACTGTTCTTGGATTCTTCCACCATGGCTAAGACCTCTTCTGGGCTTTGGCAAGCAACCAGACGCTCAATCGAATTCTCCAACTCAAAAAGGGCGATGATTTGCGGGATGGCCACTGAGGTATGGATGGCCGCACTGGTTGCTGCTAGAACCAAGAGAACACTAACTTCCTTGCCGTCAGAGAAAGTAACTGGCTCAGTTAGTGTAATGAGGGAGAAGGAATCGCGGTTGACTCCGACACTAGCTTGCGCATGAGGCATGGCCATACCCGGCATGAGGATATAATAAGGACCATATTCTTCTGTTGATGTGATGATGGCCTCGTAATAATCACGTGTCACCGCCCCACTATCAATCAATGGTTGGACAGCCAACTCTACTGCTTCCTGCCAAGAATGAGCAATTAAACCGAGGCGAATGGAGTTGTTTTCTTTAAATGCTTTGGTTAAATTCATAAATATTCCTTCTATCTCGTACAATAATTCTATATAAAAGGAGCTGGTTTCCCAGCCCCTGATACCTTATTATTTCAGGGCATCTTCCAACTTAGCTGTAATTTCTTTGTCATCCATGAGATTATCAAGACCGACCAATTTCCCATTAGTACGTCCATCCAATTCTTTAATCAGGTGCTCCGAAGCAATAACAATATCATAACCTACTGCTAAGCCCTTAGCCTCTCCAACACTGCATGAGTTAACCGTAAAGGTCGATTGACCAAGTTTACGGAGAGCATTCTCAACCTTCATTTTAATAACCATTGATGACCCCATACCGTTACCACACGCTGCTAACACTTTAAGCATAATTGTAAATCCTTTCGTTTATTAAGTTTATTTTACCACAAAATGTAAATTTAGTTTTCCTCTTGCACCTCACCGTTGTAGTAAGCCTCTTTGTTGGCTGCTTTAGCAAATTGCAGTTGTGGAATAGCCAGCAAGAACAAGCAAACCAGAGCGTAGCCAGCGATACCCAAGTGTTTGAACGTCAGAGCAAATGGCAACCAAGGGATAACAAAGTCAATATTACCATGATAGCCACCGTATGAGGCCAGACTAAGAAGGGCAACAGCTACCGCACCAAGAGCCACTTGCAGAACACCTGATAAGAAGGATAGAATAACAGCTGCTTTCCAGCCACCACGTTTATCAGCGTAAACCGCTATGGCTGCATTATCAAAGAAAACAGGAACGAAACCAGTAATGATGAGAACTGGGTTCTTAAAAATAATTAGAAGTACAATGGTAATCAACTGACCAATCAAACCTGAAACAAAACCAAAGAGCACTGCGCTTGATGAGCCAAAACCATAGGATGCCGCAACGTCTACTGCTGGGAAAGAACCTGGCAAGAGCTTGCTAGAAATGCCTTGGAAAGCATTAGTCAACTCCGCCACGAACATTCGTACTCCCTGCATCAATATGAAGAGATAAACAGAGAAAGTAAACGCTACTTGGATAACATACATGAAGAAGGCTTGCTTTGTTGGATCATAGAGTGTTCCTGAGGTAATGACGTCTTTATTGGCCATCACATCTGGACCAAGAACAAAGAGAATCGCGCCGAAGAAAACTAGCATGAGTGTTGCAGATGCTACTACAGTATCGTGGAAGATGTTTAGAAACTCTGGCAATTTGAGGTTGTCTAAGTTTTCTTCTTTTTTACCGAGTTTAGGAGATACTTTGTCCACAAACCAGAGAGCAAATTGCTGTTGATGCCCAATGGCAAAGCCCCCACCTCCTGTCAAACGTTGAGTTGCTTCAACAGTCATATTTGAGCTAACAGCCCAGTAGGATCCACAGACAACACCAACCAAAATCGTTGCCAAACCCTTGTTTTCACCCACAAAGTCACTCATCATGAGAATCACAATCAAGGATACGGTTGTTGCCTGTTGAACCATGATATGACCTGTGATGAATAAGGTACGAATCTTAGTAATTTTCCGTAGAGCAACGAGGGCAATGTTAAGGAAGAAGCCGATTAGCAGGGCGGATGTTGCCAAACCAGCAAAGGTAGAGAATTTTTCGTTAATCATACCGTTGACTGCCGCTAGACCGAAGTAAGGGTCAATCACAGCCGCACCAATGTTGAATTTAAAATTAAGTGCTGCTAAAATTGGACGGAAAGTGGTTACCAAGCCACCGGCTGCAACGTTTAAAATCATGTAGCCAACGGTTGCTTTAACGAAGCCAGCGAAAACCTCATGGAAAGGTTTTTTCAAGAGCAGGTAGCCTATAAAAACCAGTAAGCCAACAAAGAAGGCTGGTTGCTGCAAGATATTCTGCGAAAACCATTGAAGGGGTGCAAGGAGTTGTTCCATTTTTCAACCTCTTTCTATAATATTGATAAAGAATTGTTACAGTTTCATTATAGCTTATGTAAGCGTAAACAGAAAGACCAAGAAATACACAGATATCTGTTCAAATATAGACTGTCCGAAAAAAAAGAAAAGACTCCGAACAAAAAATGTCCAAGAGTCATGCCTCAAGTCATCTAATCAGAAGGTGTTGAACTGCTTTCTGACGTTTCGGCGTCACTGGCTTTAGTGGTTGGTTCTGGCGGAGGTGGTGGATTTAATTCCAAATAAGTTGGAGCTTGGAAGAGGCTTTGCGTTGATTTCTGACCTAACTGGCTGTAGAGGCTCTTCGATTGTTTCCCCAGCTCTTGCTCGATAGCAATCAAGCGCTCGAAACTGTCGATGTAGGAAATAGCGGAAATATCCACTTTTGGTAAATCATTTCCTGTATAAAAACGCAACAAATCACCTGTCTGTACCTTGTCACTCATGCTTAATTGTTGCTTAGCCGCATCGCGAATCTCCTGAACGCGCACGGAAGTAGTGTCGTCAGGATTGGTGATTTCTTCACCGGTCTCTGTTTTATAAATTTTACCAGCGTAGCTCGTGTAATCAGGTGCAATCACATGGTTAGATGTCCTGAAGGCAACAATCTGCTGGTTGTCTTTAGAGAGCAGGTCTTGTCCAAGCTGGATAAAGGCTTGGTTATCAATGCCCATCAGGTGCATCAAGGTCGGCAGTGCGTCAACTTCCCCACCGAAAGTCTGGCTAATAAAGCCCTTATCCATGCTAGGAATGTGAATCATGAACGGGACACGTTGCAGCATGGCATTATCATAATCTGTCCAGGTCTCAGGGTTCTTACCAATGAGGCTAGCTAGTTCCGTGTTGCGTGAATTTGAAATACCGTAGTGATCCCCGTACATCACGATAATCGATTTGTCATAGAGTCCTGAAGCCTTGAGGTAATCAAAGAAGGCCTTGATTGACGCATCGAGGTAGTTAGCTGTCGCAAAGTAACCATTGATGGTGTCGTCTTTTGTTTTGGCTAAAGGAAATCCAAGCTCATCTCCTGAGAGGTTTTGATAAGGGTAATGATTGGATACAGTAATAAATTTGGTGTAGAACGGTTGTTGAAGCCGTTCTAAGTATTTAATGGAATCTGCAAACATGACCTTGTCATTGAGACCGTATTGGAAGGAATTTTCCTGGGTTGCCTTGGACATGTAGGATTGGTCAAACCAATAATCGTAACCCCACTGTTTATACACACTGTTGCGGTTCCAAAATGTACCGATATTACCATGAAACACGGCGCTGGTATAATTGCCCAGTTCCCCTAAAATATGAGGGGCAGCCTGCTGGGTATTGTCGCCACCGTATTGGACAAAGTAAGAACCCTGATTTAGCCCGAACAGAGATAACTCCATTAGGGTCTCAGAATCAGAGGTTTTACCAGCCTTAACCTGATGGAAAAAATTAGCAAAGGAGAAGGTTTGCTGGTCATGATAGAGGCTGTTGAGAAAGGGAGCAACTTCGTGTTCAACACCGTCAATAGGTAGTTTGTAATCAATCAAAAACTGCTGGAAACTCTCCAGATGAAGGACGATGACATTTTTGCCTTTAGCCAGCCCAAAGTAGTCAGGGTTTGGTTTTACCTGATGTTGTGCCACATAGTCAGCCACTATAGCCATGTCTGCTGGATCAGCTTCTGATCGGATTTTTTGCGTCTTGTAGGTTTGATTCCCATCGTAACCGAGGAAGGCAGGCAGTCCTAAGGCCCTAACCACATAGGTGTTGGAAAAGCCACGACTGAGCAGTTCTGGTCGGTCGATTTCCGCTAAAAAGAGATTGATGGAAAATAGCAGAGCAGAAAAAGAGGTCACTGCTATGGCCAGACGATTGGTCAAGGGTCTAGAATCTAGTGGAAATATTTTCTTGCGCCAAGCGTAAACGAGGAAAAATACATCAAGCAAATAGATAATGTCCCAAGGCCTAAATAGATTAAGTGCGGCATCGCCCAGCCCTGCAGATACCTTGCTGGTTGCTAGCATCGTTGTAATCGTGATAAAGTCTGAGAATTCCCTGAAATAAATAGCGTTTGCGACCAGTAACAGATTGAGCAAACCATAAAGCCCTAACAGGGTTCCGTAGAATGCCTTGGTCTGTTTAACATAGAGTGCTATTCCAAGAATTAGCAATGACAAAGGAATAGGGTTGATGAGGGTTAAAAAAAGCTGATAGGGATTTTCTAAACCCAAATGAAAGTCAATATGATAAGCCCACATGCTTTTTAGCCAATAAAACCCAATCAGTACCGCCAGAAATCCCAGACGAAAGCTCAAGGTATGATAGAACTTTTGACGTAATGTTTTCAAATAAGAGCCCCCTTACTTAACATAATCATGAGTCAGAACCACAAGGACTGCAAATGAGCACATTTGGCCTGTCCTTACTAAAGTTTTTCAATCTTACCCAATTATACCATAAAAAAACCTTGTCTGCTTGTCGTGGTCAATGCCATTGGTAAAAATGTCGCTTTTCTGGTACAATGGTTTTATGTTTAAACTGTTTGTCAGCCCTAGTGCTGAAAAGAAAATATTGTCAGGTGTACAAGTCTTAGAGGGACAAGATTTGTTGACCGCAGATTTGCCAGAGGGTCTAGTGACTCTCTACAGTAATCGCGAGAAAAAGTTAGCAAGCGCTTATCTGTCACCACAACAGCGGGGGATTGGCTGGGTATTGCCACAAGCGCCTGTTCAGCTTGATAAAGCTTATTTTGTGTCCCTGTTTGAGGCAGCAAAGGTTAAACGACAAGTCCTTGAGCATTCTAACTTGACAACAGCCTATCGTTTGTTTAACCAAGATGGGGATTGCTTTGGGGGTCTAACGATTGATCGTTACGGTGACTATGCTCTTTTTTCTTGGTACAATTCCTTTGTTTATAGCTTAAAAAATGTGATTGTGTCGGCTTTTCTTGAGGTCTTTCCAGACATGATTGGAGGCTACGAAAAATGTCGCTTCCAAGGGGCAAGCCACATTTCAGCACATATCTACGGTCAGGAAGCACCAGAACAATTTACGATACTGGAAAATGGTGTCAGCTATAACGTGTTTTTAAACGATGGTTTGATGACGGGGATTTTTCTCGACCAGCATGAGGTTCGAGGAGCTCTTGTAGATGGCTTGGCAGCGGGCAAATCAGTGATCAATATGTTTTCCTATACGGCTGCTTTTTCTGTTGCGGCAGCGATTGGCGGGGCTAGTGAAACGACGTCTGTTGATTTAGCCAAACGTAGTCGCGAGCTATCGGCGGCTCATTTTACGGCGAATGGCTTAGCACTCAGTCCACACCGCTTTATTGTGATGGATGTTTTTGACTACTGTCGTTATGCTAAGAAAAAAGGGCTGAGCTATGATATGATCATTCTTGACCCGCCGAGTTTTGCTCGAAATAAAAAACAAACCTTTTCAGTAGCTAAAGATTATCATAAATTGATGGCTCAGGCGGTTGAGCTTTTAGCAGATGGCGGTCTTATTATTGCTTCGACAAATGCCAGCAACCTAAGTCTCCGCCAGTTCCGCCAGCAGATTCACCAAGGTATGGGGAGACTGGCTTATCGTGAAATCAGTCGTTATCAACTGCCAAGTGATTTTACGGTTAATCCAGTAGATGCTCGTAGCAACTACCTAAAAGTTATCATCATGGAGGTCATTAAGTGAATATTCTTGTGCCGATTATGCCCAAATCCTTTGAAGAAGCAATGGCGCTTGAGCTCAGTCATTATGAGGGAACAACGCTTATTGAGTGGCGAGCAGACATGTTGCCTCCAGAAGAGATTTTAACAGTTGCTCCAGTTATATTTGAACGATTTTCAGGCTATGAAATAATCTTCAGTTTAGGCCATCAGAAAAAAGATAGCCAGCAATGGTTACCTGATGAGGTGTATGTGGATTTGATTAAGCAAGTCCAAGAGCTCTATCAGCCTGACTATATTGAAGTGCCTTACAAGGAGCGACAAGCTATTTTTGATCAGTTGCTGACCTTTTCAAATCTTATTCTCTCTCATTACGATACTGAAAAAGTTCCTGACAATATCATGGAAATTTATTCAGAACTAACTGCCCTATCACCTCGCGTGGTTAAACTGGTATTAACTCCACAGACAGAGCAAGATGTGCTTGACATGATGAATTACACTCGAGGCTTTAAATCTCTTCACCCAGACCAGACTTACATGACCATTGCCTCAGGAAAGCTGGGTCAGGTCACGCGTTTTTTTGGTGACTTATTTGGCAGTGACTGGACAATCGCCACTGTTGGTGAAGAATCATCAAGTCAACTCAGCTTGTCTGATATGAAGCAAATATTGAGTCTTTTAGAAAAAACCAGTGGATAGCTAGGCAGGTGAAATATCTCGCCTGATAATTTTCTGAAAAGTCATGAAAACTTGAGGATGTCGCACCGGGTGTAGGTACCGCGTCCACCTTACTTAAACCAATTTGGCGGGTCTCTCTGGTGAAAAGAGCAGGACAAACGCATGAAGAAACCATCGTTTTCAACATCTTTCACAGACTACTTTCCCTCTTTTTAGCTATAATAGTTAGAGGAGGAGTTTTTATGCCAGAGATTGTCAAGTTCTTAATGTCTGTTCACGACCTGCGTGACCATCGCAAAGTCCATCA
>NZ_JBGTZC010000020.1:0-42966 GCF_041807725.1 Streptococcus sp. E17BB | reverse complement strand
CAACAATTTGTTGCTTAAAGTCATCACTAAATTGACGACGGATTTTTCTAGACATAGAGTTCTCCTGTTTTCTTTAGTGTAGAACACTTTATAAATTCTGTCTAGTTTAGTGTAACCGATTCAACATCATCAAGGTTATTAAGCGCAACGCCTTTGGTTTCAGAAACTTTGAAAACTTCAAAACTCGCATTTTCATTGCCATAAACATAAAACGAGAGAAGACAAGAACTGTCCTCTCTCGGTGTTAAGTGGGTCAACCCACTACAGTTGACAAAGAGCCAGAATTAATAAACTTCAATCCTAAATTAACTTCAAGTATCAAGTCAAGATAATATTTCGGTAACTTAAAATGCTATTGAAACAGGGGATTTTTATTTCAGACTATCCATAGTGACCACTTCATCAGCCATTTCCCAGATTGTCGGATTGTGGGTCGCGATAATGATTAGTCTGTTAGCCTCACGAAGCGACAGTAACATCTCCATAATCAACTGAGAGGTTGCCGGGTCTATTGAGGCTGTTGGTTCATCTGCCAAAATAAAGGGTGGATTCTTTAAGATAACTTTTGCCAAAGCAACCCGCTGCGACTCTCCGCCAGATAACTCAAAAATACGTTTATCGAGGTCAAGGTAAGACAGACCGACCTGTTCTAAGGCCTGCTTCTGTTTCAATCGTTGCCCCGACCGACTCAACTTTTGACCAACGAGACCTAGTTTAAGGTTTTCTTCTATGGTTTGATTTTCAATCAAGCCAAAGTTCTGGAAGAGGTAACCCAATTCGTGACGGAAAAAATCACTCGACTTATAACTGGCCAAGTCTTTACCTCGGTAAAAAATCGTCCCATCATAAGGTTCTAATTTCCCCATCATGTTCATTAAGGTTGTTTTCCCACTACCGCTTGAACCGATCAAGGCATAGACTTTCCCAGCCTCAAATGTCATTGAAAGATTCGAAAACAACTCTCGTTCTCCAAAAGATTTACTCACCTGTTTAAGTTCAATCATATTAACCTCCCTTCAAAACAAGCATAGACATCTTGTTTTCTTTCTGCATTTGGACATGTAACTGTAAAAGAGATACACCAATAAAGAGCAATAAGACTAAAAAAGAAACCACTACCTCTACCTGAAGGAATACACTCGCCACAAATCCCAGTAAAAACACACCCAGTTGAGCCAAGAGGTAAGTACGATGGATTTCTAAGAATCTAAGACCTGCAATCCGTTTGATAAAGATGGCACGTCTAAATTCTTCAAAGTAGAGCCTATTCATGGTGTTAAACAGCAAAATCGAAGTTGCAATCCCAAGCACCGCTCCCGCCAACATTACCCAACGTTCCCTCTGGATATTATTCGATAATGTGATGTAGTTGTTATATCCCGATGGCATTTCTGAGACCCAATTTTCAATACCTTGTCTCTGGATAAGCTCCTGGGCATCAGACAATTGATTAAAGAGAACATAGTTCTGTACTGCGTCTAACCAAAACGCAATGGACTGTGGACCAGTTGATTGAGGGGTTACGACAATAATAATCGGATCTTTCAAAAACTGCTGGTAAGAAAGAGGGGTCCTATTATAGACAAAACGATCCTGACCTGATTCCAAATAACCTACCGTCGCAGTCATTTGCTGTCGTTCATCTTGACTAGACATGCGACTGGTTAAGTCGTCTTCAAAAACAGATTTATAATGTTCTTCCTCTGAACGGAGGTGTTCAGGCAGCAATAAGACAAACTCCCCTACATCAAGGTGATTCATCTTTTGCTCAATAGTTGTATCTACAGGAATGTTTTGACGCTCCAAGTATTGCGGTGTGACGATAAGGACATTGCCATTCGGGCTGTAATCGTGCCATTCTGTAGAGGTTGTCAAATTTTGGGAGGAATTCATGCCATTTTGCATGATACGATCAATTAACTGGTGTCTAGATAAGAAAGCCTTTTGTTCTGAAACAGCCAAATCCATCAGTTGATACCAAGTTCTGAGTTGCCTTTGAGCCTTTTCATCTAAACCTATCGTTATCCCTTCACGACTAGTCGCTAGGATAGTCAGCTGCCTTTCCTGACTCCAGGCTTCTTCTCCTATCCGATGCTGTTGCCAGGCTTGGGAATACTTTAAGCTACTCCCTATTCCCAGCGTTACAATAATAACCGCTAATAGTTGACCGATTAAAATCAAACTAATGATTCCTCTGACAGGCACTTGCCCTTTTATAATCTGCATCAGGTGTACCTTTTTTATCCCAACTGCGAAGAGTTGAGCGAAAAACAGGGAGATCAACAACAAGATGAGATTATAACTGAGCAAGCCTGCTCCTATGGTCATTAGAGATTCCTTTGGAAGCGACAGAATTTTTTGCAAAACAACAGTGAGCACGACAGCTAAACTGAAACCGCCAGCTATCCCTTTCAAATCTTCAACCACGGGTCTAAGAAAAATGGACCACCGTTTCTCTCCTGAAATGAGGCGAATGCCCGACGACCGTAATTGGCTAATTTGGCTAATTAAAGTCAGTGCTCCAAAGGTTAAGATGAAAATCAATAGACTGATTAACTGAAATCCGTTACTAAAGATAGCCATTAACGTAGATAGTTTAGATGGAATTCTCAGGTGCATGTTAGTCAAGCCAAGTTGACTTAGCTCCTCCCTTAGCAAGTGAATATCTAGGTGTCCATCGAAGATAAAATAGTTTGTTTCAACACTACTACTTTGAGCATCTTCTAGATTTTTTTCCTGAAGCCCATCAGGCAACTTTCCGACCCCGAAGGTCGTATAAGAAAAAACTGTAGTACCTTCTGAGTTAGGATCTTGGTGTTGAATCGCAATAAAGCTATCCGTTTCTTCTGCTAGTTTTTCCAAGTGTTCCGCAACTTGCTGAAAAGTTGTCTCAGAGGAAGAATCAAGTACAGCAATGTTAGGGTAATAATGGGTGACATATGTATCCGTCCAAATGGTAAATACCCAAACAAAGAACAAACTAGCAAGCAGATTGGATATGAGTATAAATAGTTTTTTCATAGTGCATTCCTTATTCTAAAATAGAGGGCAGAGATACCCCCGCCCTCTATAAACTAACAAGCTTACTAAAGCTACTGATAAAAGAGTTTATCCTCAGATATTCCTTACCACCCTGCATCAAATACAACACGCTCACCGACATTCGTATTGATAAACGCATAGGAAGTGCTATGTGCTCCTGCATAAGCTGTTCTTTGAATGTTTCGTTCTACACTACCAACGTAAGACCAGTGTTGCTGCGTTCCATGATAATAGTTCGAGAATGCTCCCCAGTTAGTTGGAACATGATGGCCTCCATAGGTCCACTCGCCACCACGGTGAGAAACCGCCAAAACAGGAAGAGCCAAACTAAATGCCAAAACGGCAAGGGATGATGCAACTACTTTTCTAATTTTTAACATAGTATTACTCCTCTAAAATGAAATATTATGAAAATGAGCGAAATGCAACTACACACTTAAATTAAGAATCTCAGCCTGAATTATAGTTTCCTAATTTTTACCTCCTTTCTAGCCGTTCGTCCCTTTCTACAGACAGAGTTCTTACTTTAATATCTATTAATTTATCTAGAATCCACTATACAAACAAATATTTTCCCTTTCAACTTAATTTTTCACTAACAATTTAGATAATATTAACGGGAATATTCGTATTAGTATTTGATTCTATTAAGATTAAAAGTAATTGAAATTATAGTTAATTATTATTTTTTTGTAAGCTCTTTCTTACTTGATTTTACAATACCATATTTAAATTGGTTTGTCAAGGATTTTTGTGCTTATTTTATTGTTTTTTTTTTTGCAGAACATCCCTTCTAAAGTGATATATTTTTGTTTTCATAATTTGTTTGATTTTGATGTCTTTGCTTATCAACTATGTTTACCAATTCCTCTAATCTCCTAACCTTATATTCGTAGTCGTCTATCCATTTTATTAGAGAATTTTGATTTTCTTCAATCCCTTTCTCCAGCTGCTCCAGTTTAATGGCTGGTGTCAGATTCATCTTGCCATAGTCATATCTGGCTAGCCGTCTGTTTTCTGGGTCGGAATTGTTGAGGTTGAGAAGGACTTCTGCTACTTTGTTGAGATGAGCGACCTTATCCTGTAAATCCGTGATGGTCAAATCCAGCTGGGCAATGTCTTTGATTAACTTGAATCGGTTACACTAAACTAGACAGAATTTATAAAGTGTTCTACACTTAATTCATTGTTAGTAATTATATGCAGACAGAGGACGTCATCGATATAATTTTCAACCAATACATGAGTTTATAATTCTAAATGACTATGCAAACTTGGTCGTCGTATAACATAGTATTCAAATGTTTTCATGTTTGCCCCCTTTCAATGTTCCATAGGTTAAAAAATCTATCTCAATTGGTAATGATAACTGAATTAACTCACAAAACTGACTCCAGTGAAATAACTCGATCACACTGCATTGCTTGCTCCATATTATGCGTAACAATCAAAATTGTTTTGCCAAATTGATCTCTCAAAGTTCGAATCAAATCAAATGCTTTTTGTGACATTTCAGGATCCAACGAGCCAGTAGGTTCATCAGCTAGGACAATATCGCCTGGCTTTAAAATAGCCCTCACAATCGCAATTCTCTGCTGTTCACCACCAGACAATTCATTGATTTTGCTATTTAATCGATTTTCTAAACCAACGAATTGTAGAGTTTCCTTAATTCTTTGCTCCTTCTCTTGCTTAGAGAAATCCGTAAAAGTCATGGCAAGCATCAAATTATCTTTCACGCTAGATGTAGAAATGAGGGCATTGGATTGAAATAGATAATTGATGACATTCTTTCGATAATGAACCGCCGATTGCGAATTCACTTTAGGCAAAACTTTCCCGTTGATTAAAATTTTGCCACTATCAACATTATCCAAGAGCCCAATCATATTGAGTATAGTTGATTTCCCAGAACCAGAAGGCCCTACCAAAGCCACAAACTCATTTTCTTCAACATCAAAACTCAAGCCTCTAAAAATTTCTCTTGAGCCAAACTTTTTAGATACATTTTGTACTGAAATCATAGACATTAGATCACCCCTTGAATGATTTTAAAATACTCTCTCCTTCTTTACGAAACAGACTGAAGTAAAGAAACATCAATTGAAAAGCAAATGTAGCTAGTGTCATTACTATTCCCAACTTAGATCCGAGTAAGATAGAAGCTAATAATTCTACTATAGAAAAACCAACAACAAGAGAAAGGACACCAATATATCTCTTCCATGGTGAGAATCCCATAAAGTATTGAACATACAATTTCTCTTCAAATAATAGCCGATAAACCAAGACAAAACTCCAGAAAATAGCCATCATTGTAACGATGATAATAGCTATTATAGTACCGAAAAGATAGAAAGTATAACTCAAATCTTTTTGCAGTCCATTAATAAAATCCTTGACCGTTGTAAACGTCAACTTATTGTCTGCTAAATCAGGAAAATCTGTTTCTAAAATGGATGTCACCTGATTCATTGTTTCCTGATCACGGACCTTCAAAATACCATCATAACCACTTACAGCTAGGTTTGCTGACTCCATAAAATATAAATTTTCTGGTGCCGATACAAAAATAACTGGCTCTTTACTAGTAACACCCTGAGAAATAGAAGTTGACCAAGTAAATATTGACTCAGATGGATGGTAGACTCTAAACATAAACTTGGGGTTTTCTGTGAATCTAGTTTGTAAATCCCCTGGTTTTACTTTTACACTTTCTTGCAAATGAGCCTTCATCACTTCAATCTCTTCTATACTGAGTGTGTCAGGTAAAAGATATAAGCGAGTGCCATTGCTTACTTCTAGTAGCTCTTCATCACTTAACTTAATACCTAGGTTCTGTAGATAGTTATATGAGTAGTTTAAGTACCAAAATGGTTTTCTTGGGACATGTTGGTAGGTACCATAGATTGTATCAAGATACTCCTGACCAAGATATTCACCTTGCGCAATGTAAACACCTGGGATATCTGAAATTCGTTGATAAAACTGATACATACTACTCTCGAAAGAGTTCGTTGTTCCTGCGTAAGTTCCTATATCATCTCCCTCAACAAAACCTGAGATAACATACATGTCTTCCACATTTTTCCATTCTCTAGATACTTTTATATTATCAATAAACTGATTCATTGGTGCATCTAAAGAATGACTAACTGTAATTAATAGACCAGCCACCAAAGCATAAAATAACAAACTAATTGCCATTAGTGGTTTCATTGGCAAGCGTTTATGGATTGCAGCTAATGGAGAAACCGAATAAACAATAATACTTGGAATAACTAGTGTCAACAGAAGTAATAAAACTGAAAGACTTGATCCTGCAAAAACTGGAATTAAGGACGATAGTCCAAAAGTAAACCAGCCTGACACAAACCAAATACCTAAAGATACAAGAGGAATAATATAAATAGAAAATAGTAAAGAAGGCTTGAAAAAAGCTGACCACAATTCTTTTCTATCCCAACCTAATAGAATCAACGTTCCAAAGTGTTTAAAGGATTGAAGAACACAAAGCAAGAATAGGATAAGTAAAATAAGTGCATTTACCAAGATACTAATGGCTAGTACTATTGCCCAAATTCCTTCGTCGGTATTACTTCCAAACCTTTCTTTCGTTAAATCCTCAACAGAGATTCCTGTAATTGTTGAAAGATTTATCAAGAAAGTATCCCGTGCTGTAGCTTCATGAAGACCATTAATATAATAGATTCCACTGATTGTATTTGTATTTTGGAAGATATAATCTAATCGATCAATGACTACTGGTGTAGTAAATAGTAAATCTGGTAATTCGTAAAGCATATTATTGGAGCCTTTATCAAGTCCAATAGTCATATAATTATCCTTATGAGATAATAACTCTCCAAATTGTTGTTGTGATACAACTGTTTTACCACCACTATTGATAAAATCTGAAAAACCAGTCGGACTACCAAGGACATCTATATAAATCCTATTTACCCCTTCGCCTGTATCACTACTTTCAAAACGTTTTGTCCAAATAGACAAATCTCTTTGCTCTAAAAAATAATTAAATACATTTTGCGATTGCTCTTCTGTTAGTCTTTGAAGATAAACAGTTAACGTCCCTGAATTATGATTATAGCTCCTCCATGAATTTTGATACTGTAAACCTGTAAAAAAAATTGCCATCAGAGTAAATAAAGTACTCTGAATGGCAACCAAAAACAGGATTAAGTATTTCATCTTACCTAATAACATGTTTTTGTAAATCATATGCACTTACCGACAATTCCAATAGCATTCGGCAGTATCAGTTCCGATGTATTTAGATGCACGTGCTTCAACCCCAGGTCGTTTCCATCCTGAGAATGCTCCATTCGCAGTTGCTGAATGTTCGTAAACACCAGATTGAACGTGTGAATAGCTCCAAAGACCAGCGGTACGACCATAATCCCAATAAACTGCAGTACCATTATACCAAACTGTTGCAGCTGAAACGATAGAACTACCTGCACCCGCCAAAGTCAGTGCAAGTAAAGATGTTGTAACCATTTTTTTAATACTTTTTTTCATCGTAAAGTCCCCATTTCTTTCACTTAAAATCTAACAATAGCAACGACTGTGTTTAAAAGTTTCTACAAATCACATCCTAGTACATTGGAATCCCTTCTTTCTAATTAAAAATTAGATAAAACAGAAATACTATAAAGTTAATAGTATCTTTATCATTTAATCAACTAATCAACTAATCAACTAATCAACTAATCAACTAATCAACTAATCAACTAATCAACTAATCAACTAATCAACTAATCAACTAATCAACTAATCAACTAATCAGCCTTCCCAACATCAAGACCATCAGACTTCTTTTGTGATTCTACTCGAATCTCCAATCGTTTATTCTTCTGAATAAACTGTTGGTAAGGAATTGTATTACTAAACGTAAAAAACCCTAATAATACTAATATAGCTAATTTTTGAATTCCACGTGAATTCCACGATTTTTCTTCATTTGTGAAACCCCTTTCTGTTTCCTTGTCTTTATCTTAACAGATACATTTTATTTAGTCAATTGTTTTTATGCGTTTTTTTACTTTTTTTTATTATTATAAACAGTAATGTTATTTCATGGGAATTTGCCATTTTTAACTAAATGTTATATACTGGATTCAGAAAAATAGAAGGAAATATTGTTTTTATGAGTATACTCGCTGAAAAATTCAGATTAAAAAGAAAAGAACTAGGACTCTCCCAACAAACCCTGGCAGAAGGGATTTGCGAACAGAGCCAGATCAGTAAGATTGAGAGGGGACACTTCATTCCATCCGCTGACCTTTTGTTTAAACTTTCTCAGCGACTTGAAGTCCCATTAGATTACTTTTTCAATGAACAAATTGAAATCAAGTCTAACCTGTCCAACTTCAAACACCTATCTTCCAGTCTACTAGACGATAGGAATTATGACGATTTAGAATATCTTTATAAAATAGAGGTTGGCCGAAGCACCTTTCTAACACTAGAAGACCGAACTTACCTTGAATGGATTAAAGCTATCATTGACTTCTACCAATATAACCTTCAGTTTGAGGCCATCTCCCACTTGGAAAATATATTATCAAAAGTATCCTCAACTACTTTAATTTACTTAAAGGCACTGAACACACTATCTAATTTCTACTCCCTCGTTGGCCGTGAACAAGAATATGAAGCAAACTACTCTCATTTAATGGAGTTGTATCAGACAAAAAATCTAGATCATCAAGAGTTTTTATTTGGTTACATCAGAGTTCGCTACAACTACGCTCACTATTTAGTGTCAAAGGAAAAATATAACGAAGCCGTCCAAGAAGCTCTTGAAACGATCGAGATCTGTAAAGAGCGGCAAACAAGCTACCAACTAGCTCCCCTACTCATTCTTGTCGGAAATGCTGGAGCTCAATTTCTAGACAAAGAACAAGTCAAAAATTATTATATAGAAGCACGAGAGTTATGCAAGATTTATAACAATCCCTTAATGCTTATGAAAATAGAGAATTATTTAAAGGAATTAGATGCTACTTAATTGATTTTGACTTTTAAGTTCTTCTTAAACGTTAAATAACTAGATTGATTTAGTTTCATGTTCTAAATTGGTGATATTTTGATACTTTGTTTTATCAAGTATGTTGGAAAATTTCTCTAATCTTCTAACTTTATATTCGTAAAAATCAATGGCTTCTCCAAGATTTTTTTGAAACATTCTTACTTCTAGCTCTAGCTGCTCAAGTGTTATAGCTGCGGTCAGATTCATCTTAGCATAATCATACCTGGCTAGCCGTCTGTTTTCTGAGTCGGAGTTGTTGAGATTAAGCAGAACCTCTGCTACCTTGTTGAGATGAGCGACCTTATCCTGCAACTCCGTGATGGTCAAATCCAGTTGGGCAATTTCTTTGATGAGTTCGTCTTTGACTTCCTGGTAAGATTGGTTGTTAATGTCTAATTCAATAAGAAGATTAAGCTCTGCTATTTTCTCTTTAAGACTGGTCATATTCGGTGTCTGCGTCTAGGGATATACTTGCTGTCGTGAGTGAGTTGGCGGATTAGTTCACGTCCTCGCATGTAGCGGTTGAGGTCAGAGTTCTCTTTATTGTAGATAAAAAACTGGGCGGTCTCTCGGATAAAGACATGGTAGGTCTTGTCCTGATCGCTCTCATGAATATCCAAGTTCTGGCATACTTCTCGACCAATCTCTCTGGACATTCGATTAAGAATAACAATCGCAAAATGCTTTTGATTACCGATGAACGTGCTAGTCTCCCCTTTTATATGACCCACCTCATTTCAGAAAAGAAGCGACTAACACCACTGATGGAGACACTTAAGGATCTCTGGCCAAAATGATTAAAAATATTTAGTCAACGTCAAAATAGGACATCCCTTGTGATTTTAAGTCAATCACAGGAGATGCCCTATTGTACTGTTTAACTTAATTTATTATCCAGTTACTCCAACACTCTCCACAAACCGCAAAAAACCTGATTGTCCCTCCTTATCTCGCTTGTAGACGCCAGCGTCTTCCAGTACACGAGCAAAGACTTGTCCAACAGCTCCTTGGACGATGGTGGTGACCGTATCTTTAGTCAAATCTGGCTGTGTCGCCTTGATACGGTCTGCCCAATCTTTATGATAGTCTGCTAGCTGATTGTCCTGACCAAGCAGGTACTTCTCAACTTCTGCTAGTTCTTCTTTCAATCGTGGAGGTAAAATCGCCAAGCCCATGACCTCAATGAGACCGATATTTTCTTTTTTGATGTGCTGGACATCCTTATGGGGGTGGTAGACCCCGTCTGGGTGGTCATCTGAGGTATGATTGTCACGCAGGACAAGGTCTAGCTCAAACAGTTGCCCACGCCGTCTCGCAATCGGTGTCACCGTGTGATGTGGTTCATCGCCTGTTTTAGCAATAATATCTAAGTCTGGATCAGAATAACCTGACCAAGCCAGTCGAATCTTATCCGCCAAATCCACTAACCGCTCCTTGTCCGCTCCTGTCAGACGAATCACCGACATCGGCCATTTGACAATACCAGCTGTGATGTCTTCATATCCTGAAAAGGCAAACTGATGATCCAGCTCTGCCATTTCCATAGGAAAGGTATGACGACCACCCTGATAGTGGTTGTGGGTCAGGATAGAACCGCCTACGATGGGCAGGTCGGCATTGGAGCCTGCAAAGTAGCCTGGAAAAATTTCTACCAACTCCAAGAGCTGCTCAAAGGTGGTGCGACTGATGACCATAGGCACATGCTCGGTGTTTAGAAAGATGCAGTGCTCGTTGAAATAAGCATAGGGCGAATACTGAAATCCCCACCGCTCCTCCCCCAGATCCACGCGGATAATCCGGTGATTGGCACGAGCCGGGTGGTCAAGGCGACCCTGATAACCCTCATTTTCCATAGCCAGCTGATCCAATGGGTAGCTAGACTGCTTGAGGAGTTTCGCCGCCGCAATCGCTTTAGGGTCTTTCTCGGGCTTGGATAGGTTGATGGTGATTTGCAAGTTCCCATAGGCCGTCGGCGTCTCAAAGGCGATGTTTTTAGCAATGGCATCCAGCTTGATATAGTCATTTTTCTGGGACAGGTCGTAGAATTCTGCAATGGCCTGCTCTGGCTGCTCCGCATATGTTGTCCAAAAGCGTTCATTAACCACACTTGGCGGTGGTGTGATGACATTCATCAGCTCCGCACCAAGGCAGTCTCGCTCTTCAAAAAGCGAGCCGCAACGGCCATTTTCAACCGCCACATCTACCAACTCTTCCTTGAGCGCAATCAACTCTGCGGCAGCTGTTTCACGATCAGCTTCTTCTTCTCCGACAAGCGCGAGAACCCGATTGACCAGATAAATGCTGTCCATCTTTGTGTAGACAGAATGAGAGCTCTCAATGACCTGCTCTACAAAGGTATTGATTAGTTTTGCCATCATATTTTTCCTTTATTTCAAAATCAGTTGGTAACCAATTTTTATCAGATAAACAAGACGCAGTAGTTGACTGGGTTATCTTCGCCTTAAGGCTTTGATAACCCTTGCGTCTGTGGTAAGTTTCACTCGCTAAATTTCCAACCTCAAACAGCCTATTCCCAGGCTGTTTGAGCTATGCGGAGGTAGGAGTGAAACAGTCTGAGAGACTGTTTCAGCCCGAGTCATAAAAAGAAGACACGAGGGGAAATCGGCGGTAACATCACGATTTCTGTCCTACTCTCACTTCCTTGATAGGACACGGCTGCCGCCAGCGATTTCTGCCATGTAGAATGATGGGGTATAACCAACAATCTCGGTGTAGGTCCGACCTACATTTTCCGTAAAGGCATCTACCTTATCTTTTTTCACAATGGCAATGCCACAGCCGCCAAAGCCAGCTCCTGTCATGCGAGCCCCAAGCACGCCCTCTTGCTCCCAAGCGGTATGAGCTAGCGTATCCAACTCTAGCCCCGTGACCTCATAATCATGCTCCAAGGAGACATGGGACGCGTTGACCAGACGACCAAATTCTTCTAGTTTGCCCGCTTGGAGAGCCTCTAAAGCACGAAGCGTGCGCTCATTTTCAGACACCGCATGGCGAGCCCGTTTGATGCGGTTGGCATCTTTGATGAGGTAGGCATATTGGTCAAACTCCGTACTACTCAACTCACCAAGGGTCTGGATGTTCAAGACAGCATTGAACTCTTCGACAGCTCTTTCACATTCCGCACGGCGTTCGTTGTACTTGGAATCCGCTAATTCACGGCGTTTGTTGGTATTCATGATAACGATGACGTGGTCACCCAAGTCCAGTGGCACCAGCTCATAATCCAAGGTATTGGTATCCAAGTAAATGGCGCGATTATCCGCTCCCATCCCGATGGCAAACTGGTCCATGATACCAGAATTCACTCCGATAAACTCATTTTCGGTTTTCTTGCCGATTTTGACCAAGTCCAGACGATCCAGCTTGAGACCATAGAGCTCTTCAGCAATGATGCCAATCAAGAGCTCCAGCGATGCCGATGAGGACAGTCCTGCACCGTTTGGAATGGTACCATAGACAAAGGCTTCAAAGCCTGTCTCAATCGCATGCCCTGCTTCTTGCAAAAATTTAATAACTCCCTTGACATAATTGGTCCAGTTGTCTGCCTTGTTGAACGTCAGGTTGTCCAAATCAATCTCAATAATCCCAAGATGTTCAAAATTAGCGGAATAAAGACGGATTTTTCGATCATCTCGCTTGCGAGCTGCCCCGTAAGTTCCCAGCGTAATAGCCGCAGGAAAAACATGTCCACCATTGTAATCCGTATGCTCACCAATCAGGTTAATCCGTCCTGGTGAAAAAAAGGTTGCATCTGCTTCTGTGAAAAAGATATCTGTGAATTGTTGATTTAGTTCTATAGTGTTCATCGTGAGACTCCTTTTGTTTATTCTGTCACTGTTATTATAGCATAGCAATCAATTAAAAACAAGTTTTTACTAAACATTTACTAAAAATATTTTTGTGATATAATTTTACTAAAGATTGCTTATTTTTATGCTATAATATGACTAAAAGTTTGCCAAGGAGAATGAACATGACAACTATCAAAGACATTGCAGAAAAAGCACAGGTGTCAACAGCTACTGTTTCACGCGTTCTTAATCAAGACCCCAACCTATCTGTCAGCGATGAAAAACGTGAAAAGATTTTGGCTGTTGCCAACGAGCTGAACTACACCAAACACCTTCGACCAGCCTCTTCACCTTTGACCTCATCAAAGACCATCGCCATTTTGCAATGGTACAGTGAACAAGAGGAACTCAATGACCTCTACTACTACGCCATTCGTTTAGGCGTTGAACGACGGGCTGAAGAGCTAGGCTATGATATTTTACGCTTTTTTAACAATGATATTTACGCTTTGGACAAAGACATTGCTGCCATTATTGCTCTTGGAAAATTTAGCCCTAAGCAAATTAAGGACCTCGAAAGCCGTTGCCCCAATCTAATTTTTGTGGACAGCGATACGCTCGAGGTAGGTTATTCCTGTGTGACCACTGATTTTGATCATGCGGTAGTGCGTGTTTTGGATTACTTTTTAGACAAAAAGCTGAGCAGCATTGGTATGCTAGCTGGTGAGGAACAAACCACTGACGGGGAGTTAACTCTAGTCGATCAGCGTTTTCGTACCTTCAAAAATTACATGACTGAGCTTGGCATCTACCAACCAAAATATGTCTATGTTGGCGAATTTTCAGCACCATCTGGTTATCAATTGATGTCAGCAGCTATCGAAGAATTAGGCGATCAACTCCCAACAGCCTTTTTCATCGCGAATGACACCATGGCACTCGGTGCCCTAAGGGCGCTCCAAGAGCACCAGATTGCCGTTCCAGAACGCGTCTCCCTCATCTCATTTAACGACACGCCAATTACTAGGCAGGTCTATCCAGCCTTATCCAGCGTTACCGTCTACACTGAAGAAATGGGGAAAACTGCTGTGGATATGATTCACCAAGCCCTTGTAAAACCCAGCCACGCCATTCCAACTCTGATTAAGTTAGCAACAAAATTAACCATTAGAGACAGCAGCTTATAAGCATCATCCCTCGCTAAAGTTTAGCGAGGGATTCTTTATGTCTAGTCATTCTTTTGCAATATCTCCACTGGTAACCATCCTATTTGTCCATCATGGTCAACAAGAGCCCACTGGTCATGGCATTCTAGCATTGCCACCTGATCACCTACTGCGACAACTAACTCCGTGGGATTGTAATCAACAATCAAACGATTAGCAACCACGAAATGATTGGGAATATAGGTTTTGTGCCCCGCTATGTCACAAGAAAACCAGTTAGGATACTTCCCACAAGGGGTCATGTGGTGGACGGGTGTTCCGATTGAAAAAGTAGGAAATAAACCTTCTCCCTGATGCGCTTTAGTCACTTTTAATAACACTAAATTATCCTCAACACTCATTACTGTTTTCTCCTCCTCACAGCTCATAAGATGTTATGCAATCTTTCAAATCGTCACTCAGGGGGAAGGCTTCTCGAAAACTGTCAACCACTTCTTTCTGAACACTTTTAACCAAGGTCAGGGTAGAGTCCCAAGCAACTATCTCATGGCGAGCTAAGGGATGAAGGCAAGTTAGAGGCAGCTGCCACAATTCTTCACTACCTGATAGAACAGCCCAAATCCATTGATGTGCTGGATACTTTTCAAAGACCTGTCTCAATTGTTCACCGGTCAACTATGTATAATCCTTATCCCAGGGAATTTCATCTATATGATAAATCCAATAATGTGATACCAGCCAGTTATAGTCTTCAAGCTTTAGACTCAGAGGAGCAAAGACCTCACTCATTAAGGTATAAGCCCGTTCACCACTATCTAAAATAGCACCGTAAATCTCGTTTGGCATCACTTAACTCATCTCATTAAAATCCCAAACGGCATCGACCCAACCTTCGTAGAAATCAGGCTCGTGGCAGACCATGAGAATGGAGCCTTTATAAGCTTGCAAGGCGCGTTTGAGCTCGTCCTTGGCATCCACATCCAGGTGGTTGGTCGGCTCGTCCAGCACCAGAACATTGTTTTCACGGTTCATGAGCAGACAAAAACGCACCTTGGCTTGCTCACCACCTGACAAGACCTGAATCTGGCTCTCGATGTGCTTGCTGGTCAAGCCACAGCGGGCAAGGGCAGCACGGACTTCGGCTTGGTTAAGCGCTGGAAAGGCATCCCAGACCGCTTCTAGCGGGGTCTGACGATTGCCACCAGCCACTTCCTGCTCAAAGTAGCCCAACTCCAGATACTCACCTCGCTCCACCTCGCCAGCAATCGGAGGAATAATGCCCAGCAAACTCTTCAACAGGGTCGATTTCCCGATACCGTTGGCACCGATGATGGCAATCTTCTGGTTGCGCTCAAAGGTCAGATTGAGCGGTGCCTTGGTCAGGGCACGATCGTAGCCGATTTCCAAGTCCTTGGTCTGGAAGATAAAGCGGCTAGGTGTACGAGCCATCTTAAAGTCAAAGCTCGGCTTTGGCTTTTCTGCTTGTAGCTCGATGAGATCCATCTTGTCCAGCTTTTTCTGGCGGGACATGGCCATGTTGCGGGTGGCAACACGCGCTTTATTGCGATTGACAAAGTCCTGTAAGTCAGCAATTTCCTTTTGCTGGCGCTCGTAAGCCGCCTCCAGCTGGGCACGCTTCATGGCGTGCACCTCTTGGAACTGGTAATAGTTACCAGAGTAGCGGGTCAAGAGCTGGTTTTCCACGTGGTAGACGATGTTAATGACATCATTCAAGAAAGGAATATCGTGGGAAATGAGGACAAAGGCGTTCTCGTAGTTTTGCAGGTAGCGCTTGAGCCAGTCAATATGCTCGGCATCCAGATAGTTGGTCGGCTCGTCCAAGAGCAGAATGTCTGGTTTTTCAAGCAGCAATTTAGCCAGTAACACCTTAGTACGCTGCCCACCTGACAGCTCGGTCACATCCTTATCCATGCCGTAGTCCATGACCCCAAGGGCTCGTGCAACTTCGTCAATCTTGGCATCCAAGGTATAAAAATCACGACTCTCCAGACGGTCTTGCAGCTCACCGACTTCCTCCATCAAGCCATCCATATCCGCACCTTCATCTGCCATTGCCATATAAATTTCATTGATGCGGGCTTCGGTCTTAAAGAGTTCATCAAAGGCTGTCCTTAGGACATCACGAACCGTCATTCCTGCTTCCAAGACCGCATGCTGGTCCAGATAACCCGCCGTCACATAACGAGACCACTCAACCTTGCCCTCGTCTGGCTGGAGCTTGCCCGTCACGATGGACATGAAAGTCGACTTGCCCTCGCCATTTGCTCCGACAAGGCCAATATGCTCACCCTTGAGCAGGCGGAAGGACACATTCTCAAAAATCGCTCGGTCACCAAAACCGTGGCTTAAATTCTTTACTTCTAAAATACTCATGTGTTTTCTTTTTCCTTAAAAAATAGCTGAGCAAAACCTAGCTTAATGTCTATTTTATCATGTTTTACCAGAAAAAAACAGGTAGGCCTAGCAAAATCCCCAGTAAAAAACCTGCGATGGCATCTCTGGGATAATGAACCCCACCGACCACTCGGACCATTGCCAAACAGGCAGCCAAAGACAGAACAAAAAACCCAAATCCAAGCTGAACGGACAAAAATACCGTCCCAATCACTGTAGCTGAAAAGACATGTCGACTGGGAAAAGATTGACCACTAGTGTCTTTTTTTATCAAGGGCTGAATGTTCCAAGTTTCGTAGGGTCTGGGCTGATTGAACAATCGCCGAAGCCCAGAAACAAGTAAAAATCCAACAGCTGGCCAGATGATTAGCTCTGCTATTGCCCCAAAACCAACTCCAAAAAAGCGATAAAGCAATACCGCAGGGTAGAGCAAATAGATAGAGTAGGTCAATAACCGATTGCTCAGCTCAAGAATGTTTGGGTTATGTTGCCATGGAGCAGCGATTTGCTCATAAAATTGCTTATAATTTTTTGTTGACATCGCCTTATTTGTCTATTGTCTTCTTTCTCGTGTGCTTTGTGAGCGTTCTAGTCTAGGACTGTTATTAAACTTTATCTAGATAGACCTGACCGTTATGATAGTTAAAGGTCAATCCTTCCTGAACGTTGGGAACAAAAACGTTAAACTCCACTTGTCCATCAGAAGACTTGGCTTCCAGATGGGTACCACTTGAAAGTAGATTCTCACCATCATAAATAAGTGTCACCCGATAACGCACTGTTTTATTATTATCCAGAGCTTTTCGGATAATAGTTTCATAGTAATTCTGTCCAGTTGAGCCATCATCATTGGCTTGGTTGCTCCAAGCTGTCTGCGTTGCAATGTTTTGGGGATTGCTCGTTGAGGCATCAAACCCTGCCAAACCTCCTGCTAAAGCATAACCGATGAGGTGTCCTCTATCCACGGCATGGTCATACTCCCCAGGTAAATCATGGCGTTGATGCCAAGCTGGTGGCCGGTAGTCATTTCCTCCCTGACCTGTACTACTCCGATCCCGATACTGGCGGGTTGACTTGTTTAGCAAGGCATTGGCTCGCCAAGGAACTGTGCGACCTTGAATAGTCTTTGTCTCATTATTGACATAAGGCAAGCTAGCAACAGCCGCATTGAGATTGGTCTTGTTACCATTGATGACAAATGCGCCAACGCCATTCCAAGCAATATCATTTCCTAACTGCTCAAGCACCCGGTCAGTCAAGACTGACTCTGCCAACGCTTTGCTTGGATCCTCTTCTAGTGGGTCAACGGCAGCAGACCAAGTCTTTGTCACTAATCCCGATGAGTTATCTCCAAGTAACTGCTTGAATGAATCAAGCTGACCACTGGATAAGCCAAGAATGGTGACAACGATTAGAACTAGTACGGAGGTCAACGATGATTTTAATTTTTTTGGTGATGACATGACGACTCCTTATTGTCCAGTAAACTTACCAATGAGCTCTCGCCATTTTTCAAGGGATAAAATTGCTGTGGCATTGTCACCATCACCGAGAGCACCATAGCCAATCATCAAGCCAAGTGACAGAAAAAGCAAGCAAAGAAGGGCAACAAACAGCATCATCCCTAGACGCTTGACAACATATTTCCAGCCAGTTTCCACTAAGCACCTCCTTCACGACGGATAGAGGCTCCAAGACCTGCTAGTTTTTCATGAAATTGATAATAGCCACGGTCTAAGTGTTCTAATTTAGTCACCGTTGTTTGCCCTTTTGCAACTAGACCTGTTAAAATGAGAGCGGCACTGGCTCGTAAATCGGTTGACATGACCTTAGCACCTTGCAAATTACCTCCACCATGGATAAGGGCGGTATCTCGCAAAATCTCTGTGTGAAGTCCCATACGGCGCATCTCTTCGAGATGCTGGAAGCGGTTTTCAAAGACAGTCTCAATCATTGATGACTCTCCTTTGACAACAGCCATCAGTGCTGTGAACTGGGCTTGCATATCGGTTGGAAAACCTGGATGTGGCAAGGTTTTAACACTGACAGGTTTCAAGTTTTGCACAGCTGACCGAACTCGTATGCCCCCTGCTTCTTCTGTCACTTCAACACCCATTTCCAGTAACTTAGAAATCAAGGGTCGATTATGCTCCCAGATAGCGTCTTTTACCAAGACATCACCGCTTGTCATCGCTGCTGCTACCATAAATGTACCAGCCTCAATGCGATCTTGAACCACATCATGCTCTGCTCCGTGGAGATGTTTCACTCCTATGATGGTCAGCGTTTCCGTACCAGCTCCTCTAACATCTGCCCCCATCTTATTGAGTAAGACAGCTAAATTGACAATTTCAGGCTCGCGCGCTGCATTCTCAATGACTGTCTTGCCCTCAGCCAAGGTTGCCGCCATCATTAGGTTCTGAGTGGCTCCAACACTCGGGAAATCAAGGTAGATATTGGCTCCCTTGAGTTTGGCCGCCTTAGCGGTAATGTCTCCACCAAACTGAGTAATCTCAGCTCCCATCGCTTCTAAGCCTTTCAAGTGCAAATCAATAGGACGACTGCCGATAGAACAGCCCCCTGGCATTGATACAACGGCTTCGCCACAACGTGCTAAGATTGGTCCAAGAACAACGATAGAGGCTCTCATCCGACTAACATACTCATACGGAGCGGTATGGTCAATAAAGTTTGTCGCATCTACTGTGATTTCATTTTGCTCTTGGTTAAAGTCTACCGTGATACCTAAGCCTCTAACCACGTCATTCATAACAAACACATCTGACAAAATAGGGACATGACGCAGGGTAGTTTGACCATCTTTGGCCAAAATCGTTGCAGCTAACAGCGGTAAAACTGCATTTTTTGCTCCCTCAATCGTCACTTCTCCCTGTAAACGAGTTTGACCGCCGTCGATGATTATTTGTTCCATATTCTCCATCCTTAGACATTAATTCAGTTCTATTATACCATGATTTCCATTGTTTTAACATTTTCCTGCATGTAAAAAGACGGTTTCCCGTCTTTACTTACTTAATCACTTCTTGAGTCTTAGCATAGTTGGCTTCAACAGCTGCTTTTTCTGCCTGCCACCAGTCTTGGTTATCGGTATACCACTTGATGGTTTCTTCGATACCCGCTTCAAAGTTGGTAAATTCTGGTGTCCAACCCAGCTCATCACGGAGCTTGCTAGCGTCAATCGCATAGCGAAGGTCGTGCCCTGCACGGTCGGTCACATGGTCATAGGCATCAGCCGGTTGACCCATTTTCTCCAAAATCAGCTCCAACACTTCCTTGTTGTTCTTCTCACCATCGGCACCAATCAGATAGGTTTCACCGATTTGTCCCTTGGTCAAAATGGTCCAGACACCTGATGAGTGATCGTTGGTGTGAATCCAGTCACGGACATTTTTCCCTTCACCGTAGAGTTTTGGCTTGATACCAGACAAGATATTGGTAATCTGGCGTGGGATAAATTTCTCAATGTGCTGGTAAGGGCCATAGTTGTTTGAACAGTTGGAAATGGTCGCCTTCACGCCAAATGAACGTACCCAAGCCTTGACAATCAAGTCAGACGCTGCCTTGGTAGAGGAGTAAGGCGAGCTAGGGTTATACTTGGTATCCGCTGTGAATTTCTCACCTGGACCTTCACCGTGACCTGGTAAATCTTCACGAAGTGGAAGGTCGCCGTAAACTTCATCAGTTGATACGTGGTGGAAACGAATATCGTATTTACGAGCCGCTTCCAACAAGGTATACGTCCCGATGAAGTTGGTGTGGATAAACGGCGATGGGTCATTGAGGGAGTTATCGTTATGACTTTCAGCTGCATAGTGGACAATAGCATCCGCCTTTGCAGCCAACTTGTCCACCAATTCGGCATCTGCGATGTCACCGACCACTAACTCCACTCGGTCACCTAAGATGGCTTCCAAGTTCGCACGGTTACCCGCGTAGGTCAATTTATCCAAGACCGTCACATGGACATCTGGATGATTGTTGTAAACGTAATGCACAAAGTTTGAGCCAATAAAACCAGCTCCACCTGTGACGATGATGTGTTTAAATGTTGACATGTTTTCTCCAATTTTTATTAGAATGACTTACTCTAACGATTTACTATCGATTTCAGATAGGCAATTTTTGCAAAATCTTTTTGATTGTTGTTCTCAGCACGGTAGCTATCTTTTGAGGATGCCAGATAAATCTTGAGGTACTGTTCCACGTTTGGCAAATAATAATGAACGCCCTCATCTTCTACTTCTTCTAGGTCTACACCAGCAAAGTTCGGCAGCGAATGTAGCCCACCAAATTCAACAGATTTTCCAGTTTTTTGAAACTCATGCTCGTGGCGGTCAACCAACTGATAACCTAGCCTTTCCATGATGGCATTCAGCTCATCAAAGCGATAAATCCGTCCCTCATCAGGAGCTTCCCAGCCACGCAGATCACTCGGCACATGAATATCTAAGTCTCTGGATTGCCAATCCCGACCAGTCACTTGCTCTAGTCCAACCGACCCCATCAGAAGTGGAACGATACCAATCTGATTTAATTCTCTGGCAATCGTTAAAAATTCTTGATACATCTTACAAATCCTCAGCTCTCAAAGGTTTGACGTCTTTGAGTAGCGGATGGTTTTTATCAGCTTCTGAGACTTCGGCTTCTGCGAGATTCTCCCACTCAATGCCAAGACTTGGATCTGCATAATTGACAAAGGCATACTTAGGCTTGAGCTCCAAGGCCCAGTAGTCATTGACCAAATAGCTATAGGCAACGAAGTCTGACAAAACTTGAAAACCATTGGCAACACCCCGAGGCACAAAAATCCCCTTGCTGGCGTCAATGATGGTCTGGTAGGTATTACCGAAAGTCTCCCCTTCACGAAGGTCAACCCAAGTCCCCAGAACCTTACCGCCGTCTGCTACCGAGATGTACTTGTCCCAAGGCTCAGCGTGAAGGCCACGCAAGACATGCTTACGGGAAAAGCTGACATTGTTCTGCAACTTACCTTCTGCAAAAAAGCTCTCTGGAAAGCCCAGGGGCACCATTTTTTCCTTCTGGAAATTTTCTTTGAACCAACCACGATTGTCCCCGCGTACTGGAATATCGAATTCCAAGAGACCTGGAATAGCTTCAATCTTGCGGCAGGCTAATTCTTTATCAAAAAATTGTTCCGTCATTAAGCCTCTCCAATCAAACGGAGCAAATACTGCCCGTATTCATTTTTCTTCAATGGCTGCGCTAATTCACTGACTTGATCATCTGTGATGTAGCCCATGCGGTAGGCAATTTCTTCGAGGTTTGCTACTTGGACATTTTGCAGGCGTTGCACCGTCTCGATGTACTGAGATGCCTCTAGCAAACTCTCATGCGTTCCTGTATCCAACCAAGCAAAACCACGCCCCATCAGCTCGACAGACAAATCGCCACGGTCAAGGTAAGCTTTATTGACGTCTGTAATTTCAAGTTCACCACGAGGACTTGGCTTAATGTTCTTAGCGATTTCCACGACATCATTATCGTAGAAGTAAAGCCCAGTCACCGCAAAGTTTGATTTTGGCTGTTCAGGCTTTTCTTCGATAGAAATGGCGTTCATATTGTCATCAAATTCGACGACGCCAAAGCGCTCAGGATCTTTGACTTGGTAACCAAAGACGGTCGCACCCTTGTCTTTAGAAGCCGCACGTTGCAACATCTTGGTCAGACCGTTGCCGTGGTAAATATTGTCTCCTAAAATCAAGCAAACACTATCATCTCCGATAAACTCTTCACCAATGATAAAGGCTTGAGCCAGACCATCTGGACTTGGTTGCACTGCGTAAGACAGGGAAATTCCCAGCTCAGACCCATCTCCCAACATATCTTCAAAGCGAGGCAAATCCTGAGGTGTCGAAATAATCAAAATTTCTTTAATCCCAGCCAACATCAAAGTTGACAATGGGTAGTAAATCATCGGCTTATCATAAATCGGCATGAGCTGCTTGGAAGCGGCTCTTGTCAACGGATAGAGGCGAGTCCCTGACCCACCTGCCAGAATAATACCTTTCATCGGTAAGCTCCTTGTCATGTAATCTTCTTTACTATACCACACTTTTTAAGATTTGTCAGCTCTTACCACCACCCTCTCAATCGGGTGGTCACTAGGCTCAAGCTGCCCTGTCTCTCCCATCAGCAAATGCACCAGCTCGCGCCCAATCAAGGGTCCTGTCGTCAAGCCAGACGACCCCAGCCCACTAGCGGCATACACCCCTGAAAGCCCCGGAACTTGCCCATAAAAGGGAGCATAATTGGGCGTGTAGGCTCTGATGCCGACACGGTAGCTCTTGCTGTCTGCACCAGCAATTTTTTGAAAAAATGGCAGAGCTTTGGCTTCCAGTCCCGCCAGCACCTCAGGGTCTAAGGTCAAATCATACCCCATCTTATCCTCATGCGAGGCCCCGACAGACAGCTTGCCCTCACGAAACGGGATAATATCTCCCTCACCGTGTGGCATGATGACAGGATAGCTCCCTGTGTCCAACTCACGAAACTGATAATCAATGATTTGCCCCTTCTGCGGACGAACAGCCACCGTATAACCGTGTTCCTCCAAAATAAAAGGCAACCAAGCCCCACAAGCCAAGATCAAGCGGTCAAAGACCTGCCCATCCACCTCGTAGCGACCATCAGACAAGATGGTAAAGCCAACTTTTTTCGTCACGACAGGCACACCACTAGCTGCCAGCAAGGTCTTGGTCAGCTCCGAACCCTCTACACGAGCAGCACCAGATGCCCAGAGGTACTGGTCAAAGCCAGCAATCCCCTCATGATAACGATCCAACTCCTCCTGACTGATGAGCCTAACGTCCCCCATCAAAGGCGACTCTTCTCGTCTTGTTAGGGCTAAGTCTAAGGTCTCCTCCAGAAAATCCTGACGGGACTTGATGACCACAACCCCCACCTGCTCGTAAAAACGGCTGTCATAGCCATCGGCTGTTACATCAGCTACCAAGTTCTGGTAAAAATCAGCCCCTAAACGCGCCATTTTGTACCAATTTTTATTGCGCTTTCTGGCAAACCAAGGACAGATAATCCCTGCTGCAGCCTTGGTCGCCTGACCGACCCCCTCATCAAAAACGGTCACTTCTATCCCATCTTCTTTTGACAAGTAATAGGCGGCTGTTGATCCGACAATCCCTGCACCAATAACGGCAACTTTCATCATTTTCTCCTTTTTCATGCGATTTCTATTTTATTATACCACAAGGGAATGCGTTCGAACTCGATAAATAATAAAGAGTTCGTTGCCCATCTCAGAAAGACCTAGTCGGATCGTCCAAGCTGTGTCAATCGGAAGAGCTTACCACATCTTGGGCATCTACCGAACATTGCTAAAAAGACTAGAACCTTCGTCCTAGCCTCAGCTTACAAATGTCTAAATGGATTGGTAGAGACTGTTGATGGATAGACATCAACCGACCAATCCAGATCTGCTTTCCAGCTCTCCAGTAGCGCTGTGACTTTCTGGACAAAGAGAACCTCGATATGGTGCCCTGGATCAATGGCCAAGAGCCCTTCTGTCAGCATCTCCTGAGCTGTATGGTAATAGATGTCTCCTGTAATATAGACATCAGCCTCCTTGGCAAGAGCCTCCTTGTAAAAGCTGCCGCCACTACCGCCACAAATCGCTACTCGCTCGATGTAACGCTGCTTATCGTGTGCATAGGTCACTAGCCGAACACTATCTAATGAAAAGACGGATCTGACCTTGAGCGCCAACTCCTCTAAGGTCACAGGTTCAATAACACCTACACGACCAATCCCCTGACCGTCAGCTGTCTCATGCAGAACATCTGTCACTTGAATGCCCAGCATCTCACAAAACCAGTCATTGAGCCCACCATCTACGACATCAATATCGGTGTGGCTGACATAAACCGCTATGTCATGCTTGATTAACTTCAAATAAATTTGAGTCTGCAAATCATCTGCCACTAAGTGTTTTAAGGGCTTAAAAATCGGCGCATGCTTGACGATAATCAAGTCAATCTTCTTTTCAATCGCTTCAAGCACCGTCGCCTCTCGAATATCCAAAGCCACCATGACCCGCTGGATATCCTTGTCCAGAGTTCCTATCTGAAGACCTGAAACATCGCCCTCCATAGACAGACTAGGCGGACAAAAGATTTGGTAGCGAGCAATCACCTCACTAGCTTTCATGCAGTACCTCCTTGATCGCTTGGATTTTTTGGGAAATAGCAGAGCGGGTCTCCTCATACTGGATGGGAATACCTGCAAGAGCTTCTTCCAGTTTGGCACACTCTTGCTGCCACTTCTGCAGGAAAATAGGAGATTGATCCTGCCGTAAAAAAGGACCAAACCGAATATCCAACTCAGACAACTCTTGCTGACCTGCCTCTGCTACGATAATTTCATAGCGTTTGCCATTTTCTTCTAAGATGTCTTCTGCGACGATAGCATAGCCATGTGCCGTCAACCAACGGCGGAGATCATCTTCACGATTATTGGGCTGGAGCACCAAGCGGCGGACAGCCGACAGCTCAGCTCTGCCCTTGTCTAAAATATCCGCAATCAAGCGTCCGCCCATCCCACAAATCGTGATGGTGTCAATCCTATCGCTTGGTTTCATAGCAGCCAAACCATCCGCTAAACGAACGATTATCCTATCCTCCAGTCCAGCTGAGCTAACCGTCTCTACAGCAAACTGATATGGACCTGCAACCACTTCACCTGCCACTGCTGCCTCAATCTGCCCTGCAACAATCAAGGCGACAGGCAGGTAAGCATGGTCACTGCCGACATCTAAAAGCCTTGCACCTTGCTGCACAAAGCTAGCAACTTGCTGCAAACGTTTTGAAAGTAATATCGTCATAGCTATCTTTCTAAACTGTTCTCTAATCAAGACTATTAAAGCATAACATGCCAATCAGTCTGTGACGAACTAATCCACCCAGAGGTTAGATGCCAAACGGAAATCCTCATCAATCGCCACTTCTTCCACCTTGTGACGATCACGCTCACGGCGGCGCTCCTCAATTTGCCTAACGGTCAAGATACCTTCTTTGCGCCAATTACGTAAAATGGCTTGGATATAATTCCAATTGGTCTTACCATTAAACACCGCTTCTTTTAGTGCTTCTCTAATCAAAGCTGGATCGGTTTGAACTTCCTTAAGCAACTTGTCCAACTCTTCCAGTTCAAAAGGACTGAGCAAACGCCCCAGTTCTCGTTGAAAGTCGTCCACAAGTAACTTCAACTCTGACCCATCAAACAAAGGCAAGGTGTCCACGGATTCAGAACCCTGTGGCTTTCCTTGATGTAATAGGGTATCTAATTTTTCAAAAGCTGGGCTGGTGTCAAAAATAGTCTCAATCTCCCCAGCAATATCAATGATTTTAATGACTAAAAGACCTGCCTCAGTCAAACGCTCAAAGGACCGATTAACATCTGCAACTGTCTTACCAATGGCCTGAGCAATCTGGCTAGGTAATAAATCTTGTAAATTGGTCGTGTTTTGCAAGTAGCAAAATTGCCAAACAAGAAAGTCTTCACTGTTGTTAAACAAGTGGTGGTAGTTAAACAGCAACTGACTGGGTAGCACCACATGCCCTGACTGATAATAAGTGACAGCTGTCATCTCGCCCTCCTAAAGTTGCGCAGACTCCAAGAACTCTTCTTGCAACTGCTCCAAATGATAAGGCGTCTCCTGATAGACCCCATAGTTAATCCAATTACTGAAAAAAGTCGCCGCAGGCAGGTTCCAACGCATGATTGGCGGCTGGCTAGCATCATCATTCTGGTAGTAGTTTTTAGGCATAGCAGAGCTTTTACCAGATAAGATATCTCGGCGGTATTCCTTATCTAGGGTCTCACGATCATACTCCAAGTGCCCAAAGCTATAAACCTCTCTCAGGTCTGAACTCGCTAGGATGGATAAGCCGACATCAACCCCTTTAGCAAGAATCTGTAGAGGGGTCTGTTTGAGAACCTGCACCTCATCAACTTCGGTGTAGCGTGAGTGGGGCGCAAAAAACTCATCATCAAATCCACGCAGAAGCGGGCAACGCTTATCAGACACCACCTGCGAGAAAACGCCCGTCAACTTCTCAGCCATTTGCGATTTTTCAACACCATAACGATAATAGAGCGCTGCCTGGGCCCCCCAACACAGATGCAGGGTCGAATAAACATGCGACTTTTGCCATTCAAAAATTTGGCATAATTCTTCCCAGTAGTCAACCTCCTCAAACGGCAAGGTCTCCACAGGAGCCCCAGTGATAATCATGCCATCATAAAACTTATTTTTAATATCTGTAAAGGTTTTATAAAAGGTTGACAAGTGGTCAAAACCAGTGTTTTTCGACTCATGACTAGCCATATAGAGAAAATCAATCTCTAGCTGTAAAGGTGTGTTAGATAGAAGCCTTAATAATTGCGTTTCTGTTGCCTCTTTGGTTGGCATCAGGTTTACAATCAAGACTTTCAAAGGACGAATATCCTGACTAACAGCACGGTTGTCGTCCATGACAAAGATATTCTCCGCGCGAAGAATATCAACTGCTGGTAACTTTTTATCGAGTGTAATTGGCATAAGCCCCTCACTTTCTTTAGAAGATACTACTTCTAGTATACGGTGGGGAGCTCAATCTTTCAAATATCTATTTTTTAGAACAGGCTATAGTTTTTAGCTATACCCATAACCGAGCTTATCCCAGAAAATTCATCAAAATTTTCGTGTCGTAATTGCCGATGGCTTCACGACCACCAAGTCCGTCTAGCTCAATCAGAAAGGCACAGCCAGCAACCACACCACCTAGTTTTTCAATCATTTCAATGGTCGCTTTCACCGTACCACCTGTCGCCAAAAGGTCATCAACGATCAACACGCGCTGACCTGGCTTGATGGCATCAGCGTGCATGGTGAGTGTGTCAAGACCATACTCTTTCTCATAATCCGCTGAGATGACCTCGCGTGGTAATTTACCAGGCTTGCGGACAGGTGCAAAACCGATGCCCAACTCAAAAGCTACAGGGCAGCCCACGATAAAGCCACGCGCTTCAGGACCAACAATCATGTCGATATTTTTGCTCACCGCATACTGAACAATCTCGCGAATAGCGTAACTGTAGGCATTGCCATCAGCCATCAAAGGGCTAATGTCTCGGAAGGTAATCCCCTCTTTAGGGTAGTTTTCAATGCTAGCGATATAGTTTTCTAATTTCATCTTCTGACTTTCTAAAAAATGGTTTTACGAACAATTATAACACATTCTTTTCATTTTTTGGGAAATAAACTAACTTACTCCAATTCAATGCCCTTTTCACGCAGGTTATCCAGACAGTCAAAGAGATAGACCTCATCGTGTTCGGGGTAGATGGGGCTGGTCAGCTCAATTGGATCTACTTGATCGTAGGGCGTAGCGGTTTTCCCGCGATAGGCAGGGTCATACCAAGCCCTGTCAGGCTGGTAGCCACGAGCGACCATCTCATCCATAATAAGCACATGGTACTGGTAGAGCTTATAGGGATTGTGGTCAAAAACATAATTGACCGTGGCATGAGGTTTACCCCAGCCTCGTCCTCGCAAGGCCGCACACTCGCGGTGCTGTCCTAAGAGTTGCTCTGCCATTTTCCGACCGTAAGCCGTGGTCATCAGAGCCTTTAAGTGTAGTAATTTATCAGCAAAATGCTGGATAGCCGTCTCCTTATCGCCGTCTGGCTGATAAATCAGCCGACCCGTATGTCCAGAATACGCCATCGTTCTAGCGATACCGATAGCCCCGCATCAAGGCGGTCTGCATCCTGCACCACCCGCCCTTCTAGGCTAGGGACTTGTTTTCCTTGTCTCTGACTGGTGAAAGGCATGGTCTCAATGATGTCTAAAAGATGCCGCTGGTCACGCTCATCAACCTGCTGACGCTCCAGCCAGTCCGAAACTTTTGCCAAGCCAGTCGCCAGACTGGCATTAAACTTATAATCTGCGACATCATGAAGGAGCGCTGCCATCTGACAGATAAAGAGGTCAGCGCCTTCTTCATGCGCGATGGTCACTGCCGTTCTTCTAACACGATCAATGTGCCACCAATCATGGCCGCTGCCTTCTGTCTCCATCAGTCTTCTCACATGCTCTGCTGTCGCTTGGATAATACGTTCCTCGTCAATCATCTTGTCGGCTAAAATAAGCACGAACCTCCTCTTCATAACCGTAGCGGTCGTTGTACTGAGCTAGGAGCTCATTGTCATGGGTGTGCAGGACACCTGTCTCGAGCAGTTCTTGGTAAAGTTCTAAGTAGGGCAGACCTCGCTCCTTGGCGATGGCATACTCTCTTTTGACATCATAGGCCACCTTACGGAAATCCACACCAGCCAAACCTTGTCCATCAAAGGTCAGGAGTGCATACTGGGCACGCTGGTTTTGTCGCAAGGCTTCCCAAGTCCAGAAAGGCTGTCCTATGGAGCCTGGATTTAGGATGAGCTGACCGCTGGTCGCATAGCGCATGGTCTGGACATGCACATGCCCGTAGATGGCAACAGCCACTGCATGATCTGCACAAAGCCTATCAAACTCTTCCTGAGGCGATTGCCAATACAGTCCTCCACCATGATTCTTATCTGGAAAATTATGCGAGAGTTGAATGTTTAGACCTGACTTGGTCACATGCGCCGTTGCCCTTTGTTGGCTGAGGTAATCGAGCCCTGCTGGCGATAGGGTTTCAAGCAGGTACTGGCCTTGTCTGTACAGCGCCAGATGTTCTGCTTGTTTAGCATCAACAATCCCAGTGGCTTTCCTCTCCTTCAAGGCTAGGACCACATCGTCCCAGTTGCCACGAATGGACACCGTCACAGGCACATCTTGTAAGAACTCTAACAGTTCATCTCCTGCTGGTCCTGGCAAAAAGATATCACCCAAAAGCCAGTACTCCGTCGCCCCTTGAGCTTTGGCGTCTGCCAGGACAGCAGCCAAGGCTGTGCTATTGCCATGAATGTCTGATAAAACAGCGATCTTTTCCATTTAGTCCTCTTTCCTCGTCAAGGTTTGGTAAATCTCCTCAGGTGTCCCTAGTGCCATCAACTCCTGATACTTGACGTTTGCCACCAACTCCTGATAGATTTGGCTGTCGGCAATCGGTCGTTTGTCAGCCTCCTTATTGACCGTCATCACACCGTCAGAGATGCTGACAAAGCCAAGTTCCTCGAAGATTTGAATCATCTTGACCAAAAGAATCTGGTCAATTTTGAGGAAATGGCTGAGCTCCTTGAGCTTGTAGCGGACATCAAACTCTGGATACTGGTAGATGGTCTTGTAGAGCTTGGCATACTGGTCTCGTGTCCCATAACCAGACAGGTAATAAGGGGTGTTGATGGTGTTTTTGAAATAAATGGCTTCAAAGGTTTTCCCTTCAAAGAGCCCTTGTAAGTCTGCCAAGGTGTTTGGCAAATCAGCCACCACCACGACTGGGCTACTTGTCTCAGCCGTCAACAGAGGCACACCAGTTGGCAGGAGAGCTGTTTTAGCCCGCAGGTCAAAAAGCTGAACCCCGTCAACACGAGCATCTTCCAGCATGAGCTGGAGAGTAGTGGCTCCGTTCCAGCGGTTGACGGCTAGGGTAACCAAGAGCTCCAAGCCCCTAGCTTGTTGAAACTCCTGAGACAGCTGCCCTTGGTTAAAAGCAACGACATCGTAGGCCGTCTCACCCTCCTGCACCTTGAGCTTGAGATGGGCACCCCCCTGTCCCATGGTTCTAGCCTGGGTCACCTTAACATCCTTGAGGAGAAAGACAGGCTTGCGGTTATCCATACCAAAAGGCGCTAGTTTACTTAGGCTTTTGATGGTGTCAAGCGATAGCTCAGACAGGGTGAGCTGACCAGCCACAGGTAGGGGTGGTTTCTGATTAAGGTCAATGGCCTGCTCTGCCAGAGCCTCAGACAAGACCGCCTTGAGTGCTGGTAACTGCTCCACTAGGAGGGTCATGCCAGCCGCTCCGCTATGGCCCCCAAAAGCCACAAAAAGCTCTGGATGAGGACTGAGGGCCGTAAAGAGGTCAAAGGCTTCTGGACTGCGTGCCGACCCCTTGGCTTGACTGTCCGTGATGCCGAGGACGATGACAGGCTGCCCCAGCGTTTCCAGCAAGCGACCAGCCACAATGCCCAAAACGCCAGGGTGCCAGCCCTCTTTGGCCAGCACCTGAACAGGGCTCGTTGGATCAACCATCTGTCTAGCCTCATCATAAATCCGAGCGACTAGGTTTTTTCGTTCCTCATTTTTGGCCTCAACCATAAGGGCAAGCTGCTGGACTTCCTCATCATCAAAGCCTGTCAAGAGTTCAATGGCAGGGTTGGGGTCGTCCAGCCGCCCCAAGGCGTTGAGCTGGGGAGCAATGGTAAAACCAACGGTCTCCTCAGTCAGACTTGCCCAATCAACATCAGCCAACCTGAGCAACTCCTGTAAGCCCAGTCGCTCAGTTTCCTTGAGTACCTGCAAACCAGCCCTGACCATGATGCGGTTTTCATCCGTCAAGCTAACCATATCAGCAATGGTTCCAATAGCTACCAAATCGAGCATCTCTACAGGAACCGTCTCAAGCAGGGCTGTCGCTAATTTAAAGGCCACCCCACAACCTGCTAAATACTTAAAGGGATAATCAGCGCCAGGGTGCTCAGGATGGACAAGGGCGTAAGCCTCTGGCAGCTCTGCTGGTAAACTGTGGTGATCCGTCACCACCACATCAACACCATCCCCTTGCGCATAGGCAATGGCCTCATGGCCCGCCACCCCATTGTCCACCGTCACAATCAGAGACACGCCCTGCTGCTCGATAAAGTACTTGTAGACCGACAGGTTGGGCCCGTAGCCGTCCGTGAAGCGGTTGGGCAGGTAGGTCACCACCTCGGCCCCCAACATCTCCAGGGTCTCCTTGACGATAGACGCCGCCGTCATCCCGTCCGCATCGTAGTCCCCGTAAACGAGGATTCTTTCATTTTGTTCAATGGCAGAGCGGATACGCTGGACCGCCTTATCCATATCGTTTAGGAGATAAGGATCATGTAACTGGCTCAAATCTGCCTGCAAAAAAGCCACTAGTTCTTCCCAAGTCTGCACCCCACGGTTAAACAAGATGGTCGCTGCCAGCTTGTCCAAACCTTCTTTTTTTGCCAGCTTCAAAAAGCCCTCATCAGGCAATCGTTCATCAAGTTGCCAAGTGTATTTAGAAGAAATCATATCAGTCACTTTCTGGATCGTTATTCCTTTATTTTATCAAAAAACAAGCGAAAAACAAACTGCCTGACCTAGGGAAAGGCTCGTATGCATTGTCACGCTAATGACATAAAAACTACTGTTTACCAGATAAAAACGAACACGACAGCATCAGTAACTATTATAAAAAACTGCCAAGGCAGGTTTTTAATGATTTTCGCGAATTGTCATGTCTTATCCAATCAGTTCCACTAGTATAGGTGAAAATGGCTTATTTATAGTTAAACACTTTTCGTGTTAACCAGTCAGACAGGGTGGGGAAGAGGGTATACCATTTATGAGCCAGAGCTAAAAGCCAAGGCAGGTTGAGTTCGCGCTTGTTTTTACCCAGTATGGCTACGATACGACTAGCCACTGCATCCGCAGACAGCGTGAAGCGGTCAACGCTCTTGAGGTAGTCGCCCGATGGGTCTGCGGTCTCAAAAAACTTGGTGGCAATCGGTCCTGGGTTGACTGTGGTCACATAAACGCCCTTATCTGCCACTTCTAGTCGCAGGGCGTTCGAGTAGCCGATGACCGCAAACTTGGTGGCCGAATAAATACTGGTCTTGGCTGTCGCAATTAGCCCAGCCATGCTGGCAATATTGACGACATGCCCTGAACCCTGCTCTGCCATTTTCCCAGCAATCAGCCGCGAAAAATGAATAGTCGCCAAGGTATTGACCTCAAACATCTCCTTGATCTGCGCCACCTCGTAAGCGTCAAAAGCCTGAAACTCACCGAAACCAGCGTTGTTGATGAGGATGTCCACGCGCCCAAACTGAGCATAAATGCTGTCGATGGTTTGGGCAATAGCCGAGCTGTCACGAACATCTAGTCCCAGACAGAGGGTTTTGGGGCGTTCCCCATAGAGGGTCATGAGCCGCTCTCGACTACGTCCCAGGAGAACCAGTTGGTCAGCAGCTGGCAGCTGAGCCACCAACGCCTGAGCCAAGCCACCGCTAGCCCCTGTCATGACAATCACACGTCCTGTCATAAAACCTCTACCTCCTCTAAATCACGCACCACATGGGTATCTGGAAAGAGCGACTGAGCGTCTTTTTCCAACTGCCGAACATCGCGAGCCAAAAAGCGAGCGGATACATGGTTGAGCAAGAGCCGTTTGGCAAAGGCTTGTTTGGCAACACTGGCCGCCTGCATATTGGTCGAGTGTCCATGTTTTTTGGCGATAGCCTCGTCTCCCTTGCCGTAGGTGGACTCATGGACAAGGACATCCGCTCCCAACCCTAGACGAATGCTAGCGTCCGTCAAGCGTGTATCCCCTAAGATGGTCACTACCTTGCCCTTTCTAGGCTCGGAAATATAGTTTTTAGCGATGATTTGCCTGCCGTCAGGCAGAAGGATATCCTGACCATTTTTGACCTGACCAAAGAGCGGTCCAAAGGGCACACCAGCCGCCAAGAGACCTTCCGCATCCAAGGTCCCTTCTAAGTCCTTCTGGGTCACGCGATAACCGACACAGAACACTGTATGGTCAAGAGCTTCCGCATGGACAGTAAACTTGTCTGTCTCCAAAATCAAGCCCAAGGTGTTCTCGTCAAACTCATGAAAATGAATCCGATAAGGCAGACGAGTACCTGTCACGCGCAGACTAGTCAGGACCAGCTGCTTAATCCCCACAGGCCCATAGAGGTCAATATCCGTCTGCTCCTCGCTGGCCTGAAAGGCACGGCTGGATAGGAAACCTGGCAAGCCCAAGACGTGATCCCCATGCAGATGGGTGATAAAGATCTTTTTTATTTTACGAGGACGAATGGTCGTCTCTAAAATCTGCTGCTGGGTGCCTTCCCCACAGTCAAACATCCAGACCTCATTGATTTCATCAAGAAGTTTGAGGACAAGACTGGACACATTACGTCCCTTGGACGGCTGACCGGCACCCGTCCCTAAAAATTGAATTTCCATACTTAACTTTCTAACACATAGATAAGGGATTGCCTTTGGGTATAGCCAAAGACCTGTTTTCCTGACAACTGGCTGGCGACGTCCAGCAATTCTTGCCTGTTGTAACTGGACAGCTTGATGGTACCATCTGTTAGTCGGTGACCCGTCGTCAGGAATGCGCCGTCGCAGGTGAGGGGCTCTGCCCCTTCTTCCTCCCATAACAAGGTATCGAGATAGACCCTATCACCCTCTCGGTAAACCACCAAATGGGGAAAGAGCTCTGCCAGCTCTAGTAGGGTCAGGTCTACCACCTCCCCCTCGTCCTCTGCAAAAACAGTCGCTAACCCTTGGGCATTAACAAAGGCAAAACCAAAGGCACGTCCAGACAGGTTGAGACGGACAAAGGGCTTATCCTCTGCCGCAAAGCTGGGGTAAGATTCAAAGAGGTCGAGCGCCGTACTCAGCTCCAACAGGTAATCGCAGGCAGCTTTGGGCGAGGTTTTCTGATAATGCTCGGCAAAATAAGCGTTGACCACACTAGGCGGTGGGGTGATGATTTTGAGTTGCTCAACTCTGCTCAGCCCCTGCAACTGGCGGGTCAGGTAGACCCTGTCCAAACTGGTGTAGCCACCGTAGGTCAAGGCTAGGTCAATCTCATTGGTCATAAAAAGCCTCCAATCGCCATCTGTTTTGAGGACTGATGTAGCCCGTCACGGGCTGGTCACTGTCCCAGTCGTAGCTGTCTAGTAGGGCAACCTTACTCAGTTCATAGAGTTTGTAGCTGTCTTCTGGCTTAACCTGCACTGCAAAAGGCTCAAAAATCTGGTCAGTGATCGCCTCGATCATCAGCTGGCGCAGGTCACTGGCTGCGGTCTCCGACTGAGATGACACGGTCACGTAAGGAAAAAGACTGGGGGTAAACTCAGTGACCTTGTCAATCTTGTTATAAACTGCTAGCCGAGGGATATCTGCCATATCCAGATCAGCCAAGATGTCCAAAACCACCTGCTCCTGCTCGGCGTGATTGGGGTCGCTGGCATCAATGACATGCAATAGCAAGTCCACCTGTCGGCTCTCCTCCAAAGTCGACTTGAACGCCGCAACCAACTCCGTCGGCAGATCTTGGATAAAACCAACCGTATCGGTCAAGGTCGCCTCAAAGCGGTCTTGGAGGTAAATTTTCTTGGTCGTCGCATCCAGCGTTGCAAAAAGCTCATCGGCTTCATACTGGCTCTTGTCCGTTAGAACGTTCATGATGGTAGACTTGCCAGCATTGGTATAGCCAATAAGCCCAATTTTGAGAGCCTGAGAAGCGATACGCTTGTCCCGTACCGTGGAACGGTTCTTGGTAACTTGCTTGAGCTGACGCTCAATATCTGAAATCTGATGACGAATGGAACGACGATTGAGTTCCAGCTGGCTCTCCCCAGGACCACGACTACCGATGCCACCTGCTTGACGGCTAAGCATGATCCCTTGACCAACCAAGTGTGGCAGCATGTACTTGAGCTGGGCTAGATGCACCTGCAACTTGCCCTCGTGGCTCCGTGCCCGCATGGCAAAAATATCTAAAATCAGCTGCATACGATCGATGACCTTAACCCCCAGTTCCATCTCCAGATTCGTATTCTGACGAGGGGTTAGGCGGTTATTAACAATAACACTGTCAATCTCCTCGGACTCGATGACTGCTTTTAGTTCTTCTAACTTACCAGAGCCGACAAATGTCTTGCTGTTGTAGCGCTCCAGTTTCTGGGTGTAGCTCGCCACCACCTCCGCACCTGCTGTTTTGGCTAGGCTGGCCAGCTCTTCCATAGACATGGCAAAATGCTCACTGGTCTGTAACTCTACGCCAACCAAAATAGCTTGCTCAGTCTTTTCTTGCGTCTCAATCATCTGCCCACCTCCTTGCATCACTTCCATTATACCATATTTTTGGGCTCTGCTATTTTCAAAGAATTCGTTAAAGATTGAACAGAGAGATAGAAATAGACAAAAACTACCTCTTATTCCGATGATAGCAATTTTACGTTACAAGGTGCTTTTAATGGCGAAAAAGACAAACACCAACCTGATGTTTGTCTCTAAGCGATGATGACCTTGCATTTATCTTTTTGTTATTAGGCTAAGGTTCAAAATGAATCGATTCACGCTGTTTCTTTAGGGCTTCCCAACCAGCTAGAAATTCATCTAATTCGTCCTCGTCCCATTCGCTGTCGTCTTCATCATCGACATCGTTGTCAACGGCGTCAGCTGTGGTTTCCTCAGACGCCTCAGCTGGAGAGTCTGGGGTTGATGTCTCCTCAGCTTTATGTTCTTCAGGCTGAGTAGTTGATGGGGAGGTTGGCGTAGTTTTTGTAGCAGGTATTTCATCTGAATTAGCTGGATTACTTTCTTCAAAGGCGTCACGTTCTGCTTTCAGGCGAGTTAGTTCTGCTAACAGTTTTTCTAACTCCTCAGCAGAAGCACCATCAAAGATGTCCTCTTTGTCTTCCTCGTCATCGACATCATTATCAACGACGTCAGATGGTTTCTCCTCAGATGGCTCAGCTGGAGAGTCTGGGGTTGACGATGATGGTGAGGCTTCCGTTGAATCAGCCGGTTTGTTAGTGCCGTCTTCAAGATGTTTAGCAGGCTGTTCAAGGAATAACGGCAAGGCCTCAGTAAAGTCTTCTGACAATTCCTCGTCCGTCATAACTTTTGTTCGAATGAGAAAATCACGCAGATTATTGACATATGACGCCATGTCTTTACGGTTGAACACTGAGCCACTCGGAACATCCGCATCAGCTGTGTGAACTGGGGCTTTCTCTGTCGACATAGCCGCTTTCAATTCTTCTTTCAAGGCAGAGGTTTCTCCCAGATGAGATTCGAACACGCGCGGAACACCATAGAGTTCTTTTACTTTCTCCTGAAGGCGTTGACGCAATTGTGGCGAAACCTTTTCATCGTCCATATGTCTCAAGAAAAAGTCCATATAAGCTAGTCGCGGACCTTGGTCACTAGACGCCTTATCAACGCGTGCAATAGCTGACAAGTGATTTGCGACACGCTCTAAACCTGCCTTGTCTTTTGCGACAACTAGGGCTTTTAGTTTTTCAACTTCTTCCTCTTGACGTAAGCCAAAACTACGTAAGGTTCTTGAACCTAATGTCTTGTACTGCTCAACCAGCTGTTCATAACGTGCGGTCAGCTCATCTTCAACCACTGGTGCTGCTTCTTTTGGTTTGTCTCCCTTGATATAACGGCTATCAAAATCCTGTAAGGCTGCCATATAAGCTTGTGTAGATGTTGTTGGCACTGCTAGGTCAACCTTGAGTCATCCAAGGCTCGTGCAATACGTCGATAGTCTGCACTTGTTTCACCAAACTTGGACTTGGCATCTTCCAGCACACGGGCAATCTCGTCCGTCACCGGTGCTGCTGAAAACTCGCCTGCTGAAAAGCTTGCCTTAATTTCAGGTAATTTATTGGCCATGTAAGCCTCATAACCAGCCATTGGCGTTAAGATATTGAGGTAGTGGTAGTGATCTTTCCCTGGTAGAACAAAATATTTTTTATCCTTGATGTTCACTTGGATGACTGGTACGCCCAAACGTTCAGCCGCAGCTTGTAACTCATTTTCAAAATCAAGTTCCAAATTATCCGTTTTAGCTGGAATGGTTAACAAATCCAGTGGTACAGAGTAGGGGTGAACGTGACCTGCATCATAAAGTGGGTCTAGCACGTCAGTATAGTAATCACGCTTCGCATCGTAGTCTTGATGAGGATGAGGAATGGCAAAGACAACAAAGGAATCATGGAAATGAACAGGCGTCCCTTGGAGCAATCCATAAGCCTTACGGATATAAGCCGTTAATTCCCGCTTTTCCTCGTCAGTCAGAGGGGCTTTAGTTGGCGCTTCTTCTGTCACATGGACAATATGAGTATGGTCTTCATGAGGGTATTCAAAACCAACAACTTTGCCATCAGCGGTCACAGGACGAATACTCTCCACAGGTAGACCCAGTTGTTGGGCTAACTCTGCTCTTTGCTTTGCTTGCTTCTCAGACAAAACAGGAGACTCCGCTTGCACTTTAGGGGTTTCCTTAGGCAATAAGTGTACCCATTTTGAACGAGCAATAGCGTCTTTTGGTAAAATATGAGTATGCCCCTTATGGTCAACCATCAAGCCCGCATCAGTCCAGCCTTCTATACCAGTGCCATCAAAGAGGAAACCGTCGCTAGTTGGATAATCAATACCAGCCACCCCTTCTTTAGTTGGTGCTTCGGTTGTTGACACAGGTGTTTCTTGCTCTTCAGGAATAGGCGTTGGAGCAGGCGATGGTTTTGGACGGCTTGGTTTTGGTGGAACAGCCGGTTTCTCTGGACGACTTGGTTTAGGAGCGACAGCTAGTTTTTCTTGCTCAGTTGGCTTATCTTGTTTACCCGATTTTTCCGAATCTGCCGGCTGATCATGGTCGCTGTGCCCGTCATCATAAGGCTTAGTGATGTCTAAATCACGCAGTAAAACGAAGTGAATATGGTCATCGTGAGGATACATGAAGCCTGGACCATTCTTGGTCTCCAAAACGGTAATCTTATCCTCGCTGAGACCTGTTTCACGTGCTAGGTAAGCTCTTTTAGCAGCTACTTCGTCAGCTGGCTCTGTTAGCTCGTTAGGCGTGTTGTTTGATGTATTGCCACCTTCTGCTGCTGGGAAATACTGGGCAATGCCTTGTGGGATATTTTGGCTGTTTGGCGTCAATTCTTCAGCAGGAATATGATTATCATTAACTTCGATAAAGGTAATGGTTTTATTTGGTTGGCTGACCACTAATGTATTCAGATGATTATGACCAGCATTCAAACTTGTCAATGCGCTAAAGTTCTGGATACCTTCCAAAGTCGTCAGCAAGTTATTGCTAATGTTAAGGTTATCTAGGCTAGCTTGACTAGCAGGTAAATGCAAGCTGGTCACTTGGTTATCCGACACATTTAATGTGCGGAGTTGGGTTGCTTTTTCAAGTCCTGATAAATCAGAAATCGCATTATTTCCTACAGACAAGCTAACCAGCGATGGCAATCCTGAAACAAAGTTCAGATTAGTCAACTCGTTGTGCTCTGCTGTTAATTCTTCCAGATTTGGCGCCTGAAGCGTAGACAAATCAAGACCTTTGTTGTGGGATACAAAGATACGTTGCAATTCAGACTTGTTAGACAAGATAGACAAATCTTTCAACTGATTGTGTTCCACACTCAGCACTTTAAGATGGTTAGCTTGGGATAAGGCAGACAAATCAGTTAATCGGTTGTAGTCCAGATTCACAAACTCAAGGTTTGGCAAATCATCTAGCGCACTGATATCTGTGAGATCATTCCCTGCAAGTGCCAGTGTTTTTAACTGTGGGTAATCTTTGAGAAAAGCTAATGAGGTTAAGCTATTTTGTGACGCATCAAGTCCCTCTAATTGAGGCAACTCTTTTAAGAAGCTATAGTCTGTAATCCCTGTCTTGGTTAAGAAAAGATTTTTTAACTTCTTGAACTGTAAAATTGGTCTCACATCATCAATCGGTGTAAACCCAACACCCAAGGTCTCAAGGTTGGGCATCAAGTCCAGACCAAAGCGTTTGAGCGGGTCTTGGCGTTGTCCGATGTTCAAACTAGTTACAGTTGCCAACCAGGCCTTCATCTTCTCAGGATCTGTTTCATCTGCTGGGAAAGGTGTTGGGGCATCAGCATGTAAGATATCTGCAATAATTTCCTCGTCAAAACCGATTGCCTTGAGGGTCTCACGACCGACAGCTTGGTGAGCATGAGGATCCGCATGAGGATCTTCAATCGGCTCCCCGATCACAACCTTGTCAACAGCAATGGCATGATGATGGTTGTCGTGGGGATAGATAAACAATCGTCCTGTTGGACCATCTGTCACCTGAATCGCTTCTGGACGAAGACCAAGTTTCTCAGCCAGATACTGACGTTTGGCCTCCAACTCATCACGTTCAGATGGTTTTGGTTCAGACAGTTGTGCTGGTATTTCTGGTGTGCTTGGTTGTGCTGGAAGAGATGGAGACGTTGGCACTTGAGGGTTCTCTGGAACTGCTGGCTTCACCTGATTGCCATGACCGTCATCATAAGATTTCGTGATGTCCAATTTAGACAAGAGGACAAAGTGAGTATGGTCATCATGAGGGTACATGAACCCTGGACCATCTGGCGTATTTAGTAGAACAATCTGATTTTCACTTAGCCCTGTTGCTTGAGCCAAATAGGCACGTTTTACCGCAACCTCATCCTGATGATGCTCATTCGGTTCTTGAGGAGACCCACTCGGTACTGTTGGCTGCTCAGATGGTATAGGGGAACTTGGTTGAGTTGGCTTATCTAATACAGATGGCATTGATGGGGCTGTCGATGAGTTCCTCAAAAGGTAGGCCCATTTTGATCTAGCCAAATCTGATGTCAATAAAACATGCAGGTGTCTATCATGATTAACCAACAACCCTGCCTCTGTCCAGCCGTGAACGCCAGTTCCATCAAACAAGAACCCATCACTGGTTGGAAAGTCAATCCCTGCAATACCACCTTGTTGGGATGGATTTGCCTGGTCAGCTCTTCCTCCAGTAGACGGTGCTAGCGGGGTAGTCTGAACATGAGTCGTCGCTGCAGCCTGCTGTTGATTTGACAAGCTGGATTTCAAAACATAGTGGTAATGGTCTCCATGGCGAACAGTGTAGCCCAGAGCATCTTCTGCGACGATATCAGCTGGATTAAACTCATAATGATGATCTGCTGTAGTCTGCTGCTTATCTCCTTGCGGTTTTTGCTGAGTTGGGGCTGCTGTCACAACCGTACCTGCTGGAATCAGGTGGGCAAATTTAGTGCCTTGCAAATCAGCATAAAAGATAAAATGAGAATGCCCATTATGGTCAACGACAATACCGTCTCTCGTATGCGAAAGAATTTTTGATTGATCTGTCAGGATAAAGCCGTCACTGGTCGGCACTGTTACACCCGGGATATCTTTTTCTTTTTTGGTGTTTTTCTTATCGGATGATTTGTCTTGTTTATCTTTTTTGCTCTCTTTTTGTTTTGTTGAAGAGCTGGTCTAGGTTGTTGAAGATGTTGTTTTAGCTTCCTGCTTGGTTTGGCAGGCCGATAAAACAAGATGGCTTGCTAGGACAAGCCCAGTTAGTTTTAGCCATTTATGCTTAGCCATATAGCCTCCTTGATGATACACCGGTTAAAAACCAGTTAATTTTATGCTTAACCAGTTTATTTTATCGTATAAAGCCGATTTTTGCAAGCTTTTTACAAAACATTTTGCCTAGGAAAGGACTTATGCTATAATACAGATATGAAATGTTTAATCACATCCGGCGGCACGACAGAGCCGATTGATCAGGTGAGAGGGATTACCAATCATGCCAGTGGTTGGCTTGGAAAAATTATGGCAGAAACCTGCTTAGCAGCTGGTCATGAGGTAACACTTGTGACAACCAAACAAGCCGTTAAGCCTGATGCTCACCCCAAATTATCTGTGACAATCATCTCTGACGTGGCAAGCCTAATCACCGTGCTCAAGCCTCTGGTTCAATCACATGATGTCTGCATTCATAGCATGGCCGTCTCTGATTACACCCCTGTCTATATGACTGACTTGGAAGAGGTCGAAAAAACGTCAGATCTGCGCCAGCTATTGACCAAAAAAAATAATGATACGAAAATCTCATCTCATAGTGATTATCAAGTTCTTCTTCTGAAAAAAACGCCTAAGATTATCGGTCACATTAAAGATTGGAATCCGAACATTAAGTTAGTGGGGTTCAAGCTCTTGGTTGATGTTAGTCGTGACGAGCTTTTCGCGGTAGCGAAATCTAGTCTGATGAAAAATCGTGCTGATTTTATTCTGGCTAATGATTTAATGGAGATTAACCAAGACAAGCATCGCGGCTATTTGCTGACAGCTGACGAGGTGTTTGAAGCAGAGACAAAAGAACAAATCGCTCAGCTGATTTTAGAAAAGGTGACCACTCATGCCTAAACAACTCTTATTAGCCATATCAGGCTCCATTTCTGCCTATAAGGCAGCGGATTTAACCAGCCAATTAACCAAGCTAGGCTACGAGATCCACGTCTTAATGACAGAGGCTGCCACTCAATTTATCACGCCCTTGACCTTACAAGTTCTCTCTAAACAACCTGTGCATGTAGATGTGATGACTGAAAAATTAGCAGACCGAATCAACCATATCGACTTAGCCAAGGAAGCTGACTTATTTATCCTCGCTCCCGCTTCTGCTAATACCATCGCGCATTTGGCACACGGTCTGGCGAGCAATATGGTGACAGCCACTGCGCTTGCCTTGCCAGCCGAAACACCAAAGCTCTTTGCGCCAGCCATGAACACAAAAATGTACGACAACCCCATCACGCAACAGAACATGGCCGTCCTGACCCAACAAGGATACAGGGAAATTCCACCTCGCTCTGCCCTTTTAGCTTGCGGTGATGTGGGGCGCGGTGCCCTAGCTGACCTATCAGATATTATTCACACGATTGAGGAGATTTTACATGAACAGACGTCAAGAAACTAAACAAATCGCTGCTATTGCTATTTTTATGGCTGTCATGCTGGTCATCGAAATTGTCAGCCAGTCCATCTTTGCAGCCATTCCCGCCCTCCCTCTAAAACCGACACTGACCCATATCCCTGTCATTATCGCCAGCATCTACTATGGTCCCAAAGTCGGCGCAGGGCTCGGAACCTTTATGGGCATCATGAGCGTGGTGCGCAACACCATCTTGGTTACGCCCGCCAGTTACATTTTCTCACCGTTTGTTGATGATGGAAACTTTTACTCTCTTCTGATTGCGATTGTTCCACGGGTTCTTATCGGTGTCACTCCCTATCTGATTTACAAAGCCCTTCACAACACTATCGGCTTGGGCATGGCTGGCGCTGTTGGCAGCATGACCAACACCCTCTTTGTGCTGGGTGGTATCTTCTTCCTCTTCCCTGACCGCTTCGGAGGCAATGTGCAGAGCTTCTTAGCGGCTGTACTGGCAACCAACTCATTGGTCGAAGTCGCCATCGCTACTGCCTTAACCGTGATTTTAGTGCCGAGATTGCGGTCGCTAAAGCACTAATTGACTAAAACACATCAATAAACCGGCTCTTTGTCAACTGTAGTGGGTTGACCAATTTAACACCGAGAGAGGGCAGAAAGTGTCTTCTCTCGTTTTATGTTTATGGCAATGAAAATGCGAGTTTTGTCTTTTCAAAGTTTCTGAAACCAAAGGCGTTGCGCTTAATAACCTTGATGATGTTGTTGGTTGCTTCAATCTTGGCGTT
>NZ_JBGTZC010000019.1:0-45719 GCF_041807725.1 Streptococcus sp. E17BB | reverse complement strand
TCCACTGGTGGAACCATCATCGCATTCACGGTAGTCTCGATTACCAAACACCTATGGTTAAGCGAGTTATCGCTTAACAAAAACACTTTATAAAAATTGTACAGAAAAGGGGTGCCTTTTCAGGCTTTTTCTTGTTATTCTACCATATCGGTGGTACATTTGTACAGTCAAAACTAGAAAGGACGCTCTTATGAACTATCTTTACCTCATCGACAGCCTCATCCTCACCCTCAGCCTCGGGCTGTATGTCCTTTTCCACCAGCCTGCGACTATCGTTCCATTCCTGCTAGCCCTCCTCACCTACCGCTTCCTGCGTAGCCAAGCCCTCTGGCAAAAAGGATTCAGCCTGGCAAGTTCCCTTGCTCTAGTCATCGATTGGTGGAGCGACCGCTACCCTCTCGCCATGCTGGCAGCGACCTTGACAGGCGTGACAGGCCTGAGCCTTGTCCTCTCTCATCTTTTGAAAAATGGCAGAGCTCCTCAAACCGTTTGGGGCAAGGTCAGACGTGGTTTAGCTAGCCTTGCTCTACTAGGTCTTGTAGTTGGTCACCTCTTTTTAACCTACAATGTCATCAACCCAGACGTCATGACCCGCCAAGCTCCGCTATTGTTCAGCGAAAAAACACCCCCAAAAGAAGCCGACCTCCAGCGCACCGAAAAGCTATCAAAGGGCAGAATCAACTACTCCAACCTAACCTATCCATCTCATCTGCCCAACAACACCATGGACATTTACACCACACCACAAGCTAAGGTAACGCTGGTCTACATCCACGGCGGCGGCTACGCTGCTGGCGACAAGTGGAACCGTGAGAATTACCTCTTTCGCTATGTCAAGGATGGCTACAACGTGGTCAATATCAACTACCAGCTCTCACTACCCTGACGGTCTCACACAAGTCGACCAAGCACTGGCTGATGTCGTCGCACAGGCGGCCACCTATAGTATTGATCCCGATAGCATCATCTTGTCAGGCGATTCGGCTGGTGGGCAACTGGCAGGACAGTTAGCACTTGTCTTGACGAATAAAGACTATGCCAAAGCCATTGGCTTTACGCCCAAAACTCATTCCCAAAGCCTATATTGGTGCTAGCTCTTGGTCAGATATTCAAGTGGGCTTAGAGACTGGTTGGGCAATCTTTGATTGGTTCATTCAACCACTTGCCCGTTCCCACTTCCAAGTGCTGGATGTGGAGCAGGCAGCTATTGCCGAAGAAGCCTCAATCGTTAAGCATGTGGATGCCAACTTTCCAGCCAGCTTTATCAGCGATGGTAACACAGGCAGTTTCACCACTGCCAATTTGGCGCTGGTTGACCGCTTGAAGGCACTTGGAGTGAGGGTTGAGAGCCAGTTTTACGACAAAAAAGACATCGAACTCCACCACATCTTTGAGCTGGACATTAAAAACCCTTACGCTCAAGAGGTCTATGCCAAGCATTTAGCCTTTTTGGACAAGGTCTTAAGCAACTAATCTGAAAGGACAACTCACATGAAAAAATATCTCTCACCAGCTTTACAAACCTTAGCAATCCTTATCGTCTTCCTCCTGCTACTAACTGCTGCTCTGTTGACCGAGCACCCTTGGTGGAGCTTGACAGGTTTGAGCCTACTCGGTGTCGTTTCTCTCTATCAGGTCTATCACCCATTTTGGACGAAAAGCCTGACTCTTTTGTCGCTGACCATTTTAGCTCTTGGACTATTTGCCCTCGGCAGACCTTATAAAGACCAGAGCCCGATGAATGACGTCACCGAGGTTGTTCTTGATGGACTAGCTGTTAAGACCCAAATGACCAGCCCTATCGGTCAGACAAAAATCCCTGTCTTGGTCTACCACAAGGTTGTTGAACAACCAGCTGCAGATGATCCTTTTGAGTATCCTCTATCGCTCTTTGAGGCACAAATGACCCACCTCAAAAAAGAAGGCTACACGACGCTGAGTCTAGCAGACTACAAGAACATCTTGTTAGGCAATCAACCCGCACCAGATAAACCCATTTTACTAACCTTTGATGACATCACCGCAGACTTTTATGACAATGTCTTGCCTATCCTCACTGCAAATGAACAAACAGCGACCCTCTTTGCCGTCAGTGATTGGGTGGATAAACCAAACTACCTAACCAAAGAGCAACTGCTAGATATTGAACAAGCAGGCTTTGCTATCCAAAACCATACCAAAAGTCACCCACGCCTCAGCCAGTTAAGCCTATTAGACCAAGAGCAGGAACTTATAACAGCTAAAAACAGGCTTAAAGATTTCCTGAAACAGGACATCACCACCATCGCCACTCCTTATGGCAATCACAATGCAGATACCCTGACTGTTGCTAAGTCCTTACAAACAGATTTGGTCTTCACTGGTCAAACAGGCATTCCCTCATCAAAACTGTCTGATCCCTATCAATTACCACGGATAAGTCTTTTGTAGAGCCACAGTTTTGAGGAGTTTTTGGATTTTTTGTTAAACCACTAGAAGATTAGCTAAAAATAAGGTAAAATGAATCGATAGTTCAATGTATTTGGAGGAAAAAATGATCCAACGACCAATTCATCTGTCGCACGAATTTTTAGCAGAGGTTTTAGATAAGGATGCGGTAGCAGTTGACGCTACTATGGGTAATGGTAATGATACTGCTTTTCTGGCTGGTTTGGCTGGTCAGGTCTATGCCTTTGATGTGCAGGAGTTAGCCTTAGTCAAGACTCAAGAGCGCTTGGCTAGTCTTGGCTTGACCAATGTACGCCTTATCCATGCAGGCCATGAGCAAGTTGACCAATACGTAACCAGCTTGAGGGCAGCTATTTTCAATCTAGGCTATCTACCTAGTGCGGACAAGTCAGTTATTACACAACCTGAAACAACGATTAGTGCTTTGGGAAAAATTCTTGACCGCCTAGAGGTTGGAGGTAGAGTATCGATAATGATTTACTACGGTCACGAGGGTGGGGAGATGGAAAAAGACAGTGTTCTTGCCTTTGTTAAGCAGTTAGATCAGACGGTGTTTACCGCTATGCTTTACCAACCGCTGAATCAAAAAAATCATCCGCCCTTTTTAGTCATGATTGACCGCCTGAAGTGAGGCTATCAACGATAGAGGACATGCCACTTGATAGAGTAGGCATGTTTTTTGTTGGGAAATTCAATATATAATCAGTTGACTTTTTGCTTGGTAAGCTTTATAATAATGGTGTATACGTTTACAATATCTATATTATCATCAAAAGGAGCAAGTGTGAGATGAAAGCTAAACATCGGTTATTTGATGAACGGCAGCGTTATGGTATCAGAAAATTAGCTGTCGGGACAGGTTCTATACTGATCGGCTCTTTCTTGCTGGGGGTCAACACTGCCTTTGCTCAAGAGCAAGCGACCAGTGAAACCACAACTAATTTAGGAGCCGTAGCAGTTGATGAGTATAATCAACTAGCTGAACCCTCTCTGTCAACATCGACGCGACTAGCTAATTTGGAGGAGGGAGAACCTCTTGTTGAAGATTTAATTCACCATAAACAAGGGCAGGTCATGAGTTCAGGTGTTGATTTGAATGATCTGGAGCGTTTTTCCCACGATTATGCTTTTGACCACAATCCTGAGACACGTTATGCTGCACCTAAGATGAAAGAACAGGGGAGTTCAGCAACTGACCCACAGACTCCGCAGTGGGTGCAGATTGATTTGGGGCAGAAAGCTAAGTTGATCTCAGGGCGTGTTGATTTCTATCGTCTCGTTTATTCAACTGATTATGAGGTTTTAACAGCAAGCCAGTCGGATGCGCAGGAGGCTGATTGGCGGCAGGTCGTGCATCGGACTGCTCTGGCTGACTACGGTCCTGCAGATCAGAGTGATTACTTTACTCTAGAAACACCACAAGACCTCGATCGCCATGTCCGTATCCGTTTCAATCGTGTGAATGCAGGAGCCAGTGGCTATGCTGTTTCGGTCAAAGATATTCGTCTTAACGGTTACTTGCTTGCTAATAGCACCACTGAACCAGAAAAACCAGCGACAGCTATTGCCCTAAACCGTCCAGTAACCGCATCGGGAGTGGAGGCAGGGACGGACACGTCACCTGAGCAGGCGTTTGATGGGGATGCTAGTACACGTTGGGCAGGCTTGCCGATGAAGAAATCTAACCGTCCAGACGATATGCAGACACCTCAATGGCTACAGCTTGATTTAGGATCAGATGGCAAGCTAGCTGCTATAGAAATTGATTTTTTTCGTAAGGTTTATGCGACAGACTATAGTCTCCTCACCTCTGCCACAGGTCAAGAGGGGAGCTTTAGAGAGCTTCATCGGTCGACCAATCTAGCTGCCAGTGCTACGGCTGCCGATTTGACAGACCGCCTAGTATTTGAGCAACCTTTAGCGGTCAATCGCTATCTTCGTTTCCAGTTCAATCGGATCAATCACCATGCTGGTGGCAATTCGGTGTCGGTCAAGGATATCCGCGTCAATGGTTGGTTGGCAGAAGACGCTAAAGAACCTGTTGATCCTGTCACCAAGCTAGAAGCAGCTCATCTGATTGTTCGTGATGGGCGTGTGGTGCTGGTTGGGGCAGATACCGATGACGAGTATATCTATGAGGTTATCGGCTCTGCTAATCAATATGTCGTGGATAACCAAGGACGTTTGGCTACCTACCGCCTCAATGATATGGACGTGGTCATGGTTGTCGCTGCTAGGCATCAAACGACGGGTGAGTTGGTCATCCCATCTAAAATGAATAAGACCATTCATATCCCTGCTAGCCATCAAGAAACAGTGACAGGAACAAATGCTAAGCCTTTGCTAGCTTTGGACATTCAGGAGTTTTTACCTGGCGAAGGGATTCTGACCCTAGACGAACAATCAACCTTATATGTCGCTGATGGCTTGGCTAAGCAGGCAGCCTTGTTTAATAAGGACCTGCAAACGATTCTGGGCTACCAATTGTCTTCAGCACCAGCAGACCAGGCGACAATTAGTTTCACACTTACGGATGAGTATGACCTAAAAGACGAGGGCTACTTGATGCGGATTGGGGACAAGGTTGACGTTTTTGCCAAAGACGCCAAGGCTTTCAACTATGCCGCCGTGACCCTTGCTCAGATGTTACAGGCGCAAGGGCACTTGACCAAGGGTGTTTATCGCGATTATCCTAATTATGCCATCCGTGGCATGTTGCTTGATGTGGCTCGGATTCCCATGCGACAGGACTTTTTAGAGGAAGTTTCCCACCTCTTTCGCTGGTATAAACTCAATGAATTGCACCTGCATATCAATGATAACCAGTGGCCGGATGGGTCGCGCTCAAGTGCTGAAGCATGGGCTAAGACGGAAGCTGCCCATCGCTTGGAATCTACCGCATTTCCAAGCCTTAACAAGTCAGCGTTTAAGCATGACCGTTATGAGGGAGAGTACGATTTTTACCGTGATACCTATGGCAATCCTGCCTATTCTTTGGAGGAATTCAAGAAATTCCAAGCTCAAAATGGCGTAGCTGGGATCAACACACTGGTGGAGTTCGACACACCAGGGCATTCGGCGGTGTATTCACTCTATGCCTTGAACAATCCTGACCAGATTGATTATCTTGGTCAACCCATTCACCACCCGAATGATTTAGAAGCGCTAGCCATTAACGAACAAGTGTATCCGGAAGAAACGGCTCGCGCTAAGCGTTTTGTGCGAGAATTATTGAACAGTTATTTGGATGCAGGTATTTTTACCTATGACCATATTCATCTCGGTGTTGATGAATATTGGCAAAAAAACGGTAATAAAGAAGCCTTTAGAACCTATCTAAATGAGCTGAATGAATTAGCAAGAGAGCATGGTAAAACACTCAGAACTTGGGGAGCGTTGAGCATTTTCCAAGGAAATACCCCAGTCTCCAAAGACATTATCTTTGATGAGTGGGCTCAGTACGAATCAGTGAGTGTTGACCGTATCAATGAAGGTTTTAGAGTGGTCAATGTGCCACAGCCCTTCACCTATGTCACACCCGGGCGTAATCATAAAGACATCATCAACGAGCAGTATGTGTTCGACCACTGGAAGCCTTACGTGTTTAATTTGGATGTTGCCAGTCACCAGCGCCAGGCATTGGAGGGCGAGCCCTTACTTTTAGGAGCCAAGGGAGCGATGTGGGGCGATGAACATGCTGAAGGGATTGAGGAGAGCGATTTATACTACCGTTTGGAAAAATCTCTCGCTATGATTGGTTTTAAGACTTGGAATGGGAAATCACCTCGGAGTTTTTTGGAGTATCAGAAAGCCCTTGAAGCCACACGCCTCCGCAACAATTACCTGCCTTACCAGACAAAGACAGAAGTTCTGTTAAATATTGGTGCGACCTATGCTCAGGATAACCAGGTCAGTGATTTGTCAACCAACGGCTTGGGGATTCGCTCTGAAGGTCGGACGGCTATCGTTGAACTTGATGGCGAAAAATGGCTAAAATTTGACGGAGACAATCATCTGGTGACTGATGTGCAGACCTTGGGCTTGCCTTACACCCTTGAGATGACCTTTAAACCGACTAATGTTGACAAGGGGAGTTTGCTTTTATCAGAAGATGGAGCCTTGTTCCTCAACGCCAAAGGTCGAACACAAGCAGGTGAAGTTGCTGAAGGTTTCAATCTTAATCGCTATTTTTATTCACAACACATCGCACCAAAACTGGAGAGCGGTAAGGTCTACAAACTGACCTTAACAGGGACCAGAGAAGTGCTCAATGTTTACTTGAACGATGAGCAGATTGCCTCTTTTAGTCATACAGAAGGGTTGCCTCTAGGCACGCGTGGGAACTTTAGAACCTCATTTAACCTCCCAATCAAGGAAATCGGCAAGGGATTTGAGGGTTACATCAAAACTATCACGGTTTATAATCGAACTCAGGAAGCAACTGAAGTTGGCAATGAACATCTGGAACGGGTCAATGTTGCCTTGCACAAGCCTGTCTATGATTACCGTCATCAGTCAGCTTTTTGGAACCAGCACATCAAACCTTACCATCGTGGTCGCTTGACCGATGGTGACACAGACGGTCCAGAAGGGCGCTGGCAGTCATCGAATCATGACCATGATTACTTTATCGTTGATTTAGGTGAACAAACTGATTTTGATACTGTACAGGTAGTATTTGATGCTTCTAGAGCGGCAACTGCCTTTAACATCGCCGTGTCAGATGACATGACTAATTTTAGGGACGTTAAGCAAGTCACCCAAAACACGACGACAATGGTCACGCTTGACCTTGGACCTCAGAAAGCTCGTTATGTGAAGTTTGCATCTGTCACCAGAAAACCTGGCACTAATGAAGTAGGCATCAAGGAATTCAGAGTTTATCAACCACGAACAGTTGATAAATCAGCCTTAGCTCAGCTATTAGCCACTAAAGAAATTACGATTGAAAACGATACTTGGTTGTATGCAACAAATGTGCTCGCCAATAAGTTTGCGACTGTTCAGGACGTTAGCGACGCCTTGGCCTTGGTGGAGAAGTTGAAAGACCGTACAGCAGAAGATGACGATTCAACAGTAGCCCCTGAGACCCCAGAGGATGCAGGCAAACAAGATGAAACTCCAGCACCAGATTCGTCAGATGGTGCTGATACACCTGACGTGTCCGCTCCGACCTCACCAGAAGATTCATCGGACAGTGGTGCTGGTTCAGATAGCGCAAGTGAATCAGCTGATACGCCAGCTAACTCGGTGGACAACGGTTCTGGTTCAGAGGATGCAGGCAAACAAACTGAAACTCCAGCACCAGATTCTCCTGATATGTCTGCCCCGACTTCACCAGAAGATTCATCAGAAAGTGGAACTGATTCAGGTAGTGCAGGCGAACAAGATGAAGCTTCAGCTCCAGATTCGTCAGATGGTGCTGATACGCCTGATATGTCTGCCCCGACCTCACCAGAAGATTCATCGGAAAGCGGAACTGATTCAGGTAGCGCAGGTGAATCAACTAATGCGCCAGCTGACTCGGTTGACAATGGTTCTGATTTAGAGGGTGCAGGCGAACAAGCTGAAACTCCAGCTCTAGATACGCCTGATATATCTGCCCCGATCTCACCAGAAGATTCAGAGGCCAGCGGTGCTGGTTTAGATAGCGCAGGCGAATCAACTAATGCGCCAGCTGACTCGGTAGACGATGGCTCTGATTTAGACGGTTCAAGTGAACATGCTGAAACTCCTACTCCAGATTCGTCAGATGGTGCTGCTTTACTTAATGTTGGCATAGCTCAGCGCTTGATGAATGCTGATAGAACAAGGCCATCAGAACATAATCTGACAAGTAGTCTCTCTCTGTCTGGAGAATTTGCTACAAGAAGTGATGAAAATAGTCAAATATCAGCTGCTTTCCCACAGTCAAGGAATGCAGAAACAGCGCAAGCAATTACTCAAAATCACCAAGCGAGTGAACGTGCCAAAAATCCAATAACTACAGAACCTAAGAAAATGAAGAGCGCAAATTCCTCTCCTAAAGCGTCAGCAACTCAAGCAGAAACCAGTGATTTTCCCGCTTTACTCGTTTTAGGTGCTGGCGGTATGCTTGCGGCACTCGGACTACTGAGCGTCAGACGTCGCGGTACAAAGTAGGTAAGAAATATCAAGGATGACTTGCACCGTTGCCTAGTGCAGACTAAAGAACAAAACACCCTTCAGCCTTATTGCTGAGGGGTGTTGATGGTGTTGCTACTTTACCACTTAATCTCCATGACAATCGGGGTATGGTCTTGGCGAGTACCAGAGTCAATCATATCAGACTTAGTGACCTTGCCAGCAATGCGGTCGCTGACAAGCCAGTAGTCGATTCTCCAGCCTGTGTTGTTGATTTTGCTAGTGCGGCTACGCTGTGCCCACCAGGTGTAGGCGCCTGTCACATCACCGTGGAGGTGGCGGAAGGTATCTGTGAAACCTGTTGCCAGCAGATTGGTAAAGCCAGCACGCTCTTCATCAGTAAAGCCGGGGGACTGGCGGTTGCTGGCGGGGTTGGCAAGGTCGATTTCCTTGTGGGCAACATTGTAATCTCCTGTGGCAAGGACGGGTTTGATAGCATCCAGCTTAGCGAGGTAGTCAGCGTATCTTTCGTCCCAGATTTGGCGGTCAGCCAGGCGACGGAGACCATCGCCAGCATTTGGGGTGTAGACTTGCGTGACAAAACAGTCATCAAACTCAAGGGTAATGATGCGCCCTTCGCTGTCCATGGTGGTTGGTGAGCCGATTTCAGGGAAAGTGACGATTGGGCTCAGCGACTTGCGGTAGAGAAACATGGTCCCTGCGTACCCCTTACGAGCTGGTTCACAAGAAGACCGCCAGACGATAGCGTGGTCTGGGAAGTAGCTTTCCAAAACTTCCAAGTGTTTTTTGGTCGGTCCCTTGTCGGATAATTTGGTCTCCTGAATAGCGATGATATCAGCATTTTCAGCGACGAGCGTGTCTATCACCGCCCGAGACAGCAGAGCCCGTGGGCTGTCAGATGTCAGAGCAGCGTTTAAGGAATCAATGTTCCAAGAAATCAGTTTCATGAAATGTCCTTTTCTAAATTAGAAGTTCCTTTCCATTATATCAAAAAAATAAAAAAATGAGCATAACGCCTGCTTACAGTTGTTGTGTTTATCATAAAAACAAGAAATTCTAGTAGTTGTTAACCTGATGTCATAATTTTTCCATGATTGAGAAAGCGGTCGCTTAACAGTTGTGTTTGTGATATAATTATTTTGTAAAAAAGATGAAAAGGAGTTTCAAATGACGAAAATTTTGTTAAGTGAACCAATTAGTTCTAAAGCTGAGCAGTTGCTTGTTGATAAGGGATTCGAAGTGGTAACCTCACCAGCAACAGATATTGTGACAATGGCTGAACAGATTGTCGATGCCGATGCAGTTATTCTGCGATCTAGTCCCATGCCTGCAAGCGTTATTGAAGCTAGTAAGCAACTCAAGCTCATTTCTCGTCATGCGACGGGAATCAACAATATTGACCTGGCCAGTGCTAATCAGCAGGGTGTTTTGGTTGCCAAGGTTAATGGTGCCAATGCCTACTCAGTGGCAGAATACCACCTGACCATGATTTTGGCATTGTCTCGTCGGATTTATAAGTCTGATCAGCATTTCCGTGCAGGTAAGATGACTGGCGATGGCGTATCGCTGATTGGTCTGGCTAATACCTACGGTCTCAATGGTTCTGAAATCCGTGGTAAACGCTTGGTGATTTTAGGTTACGGAGCTATCGGACGTGAGTTGAGCAAGATTGCACAGGCTCTAGGGATGTCAATTGTGGCTTACGACCCATTTGTCAAGGAAGCCGATATTGAGATTTCAACGGATTTAAAAACCCTTTATAAAGAAGCTGATTTTATCTCCATCTGCATGCCTCTGACACCTGAAACGCACGACTTTATCAGTACCAAAGAGCTGGGTTGGATGAAAGAGACTGCTTACCTCATCAACGCTGGACGTGGCGGCATTGTCAACGAAATTGCCCTTGCTAAGGCTTTAGAAGATGGCGAAATCGCCGGTGCTGCTTTGGACGTGTTTGAAGTTGAACCGCCACTGCCAGATAACCCTATTTTAACAGCACCGAACGTACTTCTCACTTCCCACATTGCAGGGACAACAGTAGAAGCGACGGAAGCTCTTTCCTTTGGAGCTGTACAAAATGTCATCGACTTCTTTAACGGGACTATTCCAGCGTCAGCTGTTAACCCAGAAGTAATAGGAGGAACGTATGAATAAGAAATTAATAACAGGTATCTTAGGAATTTTAGCAGGAATTCTGGTCGTCTTTTTACCAGCTCCAGAAGGGTTGAGCAGGGAAGCTATGTTGGTTTTAGGAACGGTTGTGACGGCCAATGTCTTTTGGATTGCAGACTTGATTCCAAACTTTGCAACAGGTCTCATCATGATTTCCCTCTGGGCAGGTCTTGGTATTGTTCAGTTCAATGAAGCTTTTGGTGTTTTTTCAAGTTCAGCCTGGTGGATTGTTATCGGAGGTCTAGGCATTGGCTCTGTGGCAACGAAAACAGGTCTGGTTAAGCGGGTGGCCTTGAACATCATGCGGTTTTTCCCGCTAAACTATGGCGGTCAAAGTTTGGCACTCTTTGTGGCTGGAACTGCAGTAGCACCAGCTATTCCATCAACCAATGCCAAGGGAGCCATTGCAGCCCCAATCTCTCGCAGTATCAGTGAATCTCTCGGCTATGAAGAAGGCAGTGATCAGAGTGCAGGGATTTTCATGTCCATGGTCTGGGGCTTCTTGGTATCAGGAGCGGTTTTCCTTAGTGCAACGTCGATTAACTACGCCATCAAAGGCTTATTGCCAGAAAATGTTCAAGCTCAGTTGGCTTGGGCTGACTGGTTCAAGGTGGCTATTCCATGGGCTTTTGTGAGCATGGTTGGCGGTTATTTTGCCCTACAATTCCTTTATAAACCCAAAAATGAGCAAACCATGTCCAAGGAGACAATCCTTAAGTAAATTGCTGATTTGGGACCGATGAGCCGTGAGGAGAAAATCACTGCAATTGTGCTAGCTATCACCTTGATTTTCTGGGTGTTGGAACGTCAACTTGGGATTTCAGCTTCTATTTCAGCTATTATCAGCTTGAGCGTTCTCGTTGGGTTTGGCGTCATGAAACCTGCCGAATTTAAAAATTCAATTGGCTGGGATGTGGCAATTTTTATCGGAACAGCGATGAGTTTAGGAACGGTACTTGGCTTGGTCGGTGTCAGCGAATGGCTCAAGGTTAACTTGAGTGGTGTGATTACACCGCTCTTGGACAATCCCTTCCTAACAGTCGTTGTCTTAGCCTTGATTATCTATGCGGCTAAGTTTATCTTGGTGTCTTTGATTACTTCAAGTACCATTTTCCTCTTAATCCTCATTCCATTCTTTGAGGGTTTGTCTTACAATCCAGTTATTCTGGTCTTTATCGTAGCGACAAGTATCAACATCTGGTTCTTGCCTTACATGAACCCACCTTACTTGACAACGTCAGCCGCTGTTAATAATAAGATGGCTCTCAACAAACACGCCATGGTAACCTCTGTTGTTTATATGATTTTAAATATCTTAGGTCTGCTCATCAGCCTTCCCTACTGGCAGATGATCGGCTTGATATAAGACATAAAAGTTAGGCTCCGGTCTAACTTTTTAACATAGTTACCATAAATGTCCCAGCTGATAGTAAAATTCTCTCTTTGCTCAGCTATTATGGTAAAATAAAATGAACACAATAAAGAGGAGGTCGTATGAATTTATCGAAACGCCTGACGTTCGGTGAGGAGCTGGCTAATGCTATTAGCCATGGTGTCATGTTTTTACTGCTTTTGGGCTTATCGCCTTGGGTGGCCGTTCATACCTACCTCAAAGGAGGCGTCACCTTAGCTTTTGGTGCCAGTGTTTTTATCGTTGCTCTCAGCCTCATGTTTCTCTCCTCGACCCTCTACCACAGCATGGCCTACGACTCGCCACACAAACGAGTTTTCCGCATCCTCGATCATTCCAGCATTTTTATCGCCATTGCAGGCTCCTACACCCCAGTCCTTTTGATGGCTTTGGAGAAATGGCAGAGCTGGCTCATGGTGGGGTTACAGTGGTTTTTGGTCATCGGTGGGATTTTGTATAAGGTGTTAGGCAAAAATCGCATTCCAAAACTCAGCCTTATCATTTATTTGGTAATGGGCTGGCAAGCAGTCTTCTTTCTACCTCAGATTATCCGTGCAACTAACGCGGTCTTTCTCAGCTTGATCGTCGCAGGTGGCCTGATGTACACGATAGGGGCGTATTTTTACAGTAAGAAAAATATGCCCTACCATCATCTGATTTGGCACCTCTTTATTAACGCCGCCTCTATCTGCCATATCATTGCTATTGTGGGCTACCTATAAACTCATGTGAAAGGATGATAATGTGAAAAAACGAGTTCTATTGCTAACGTTACTTTGCCTTTTTTGCTACCTCAGCTTGCGCCTTTTTCCATCACTAGAAGAAGCTTTACACGACTTTTTGGGTTGGTACTGACGACTTGGTGGTCTATAGCCCTTCGGGAGCAATCCAGAGGGCTTTTTGCGTGTTCTAAACGCAGTTGGTATTTTTTAGGAAGCCCTTGTCCAAAGGTCGTAAACTCATCTTGTCTATCGAAAAATTTATTACTCCATTCGTGTGCTAAAATAGACTAAAGTGGTTTCGATAGCAGTTGAAAAGCCTTATCTGATGCAGTTTGTAGCTTGTGGTGGCGTAAATCGGTCATTCTATGGTATAATGGTCAAAGATAGTCAGATGAAATCAGGTCTTACATGAAGCACCTGATTTCCAAAGAAAGGGTGTTGGCATGCCACTAAAAAACACATCGGATCATATTGAAGAATACATAAAAGAAATTTTAGAGAGAACAGGAATGGCTGAAATCAAGCGTTCCCATATAGCGGATACCTTCCGCGTGGTGCCTAGTCAGATCAACTATGTTCTTAAAACACGCTTTACGGAGAGTCGAGGGTACTTGGTCGAAAGTAAGCGAGGCGGCGGAGGTTATATTCGGATTGCGCGGCTGACCTTCTCAGACCAGCACCATTTGCTCTGCAATTTAATGGAAAGCATTGGAGACCAGCTCAGTGAGCAGATTTTTGCTGAGTTGTTGGACTATTTAAGTGATGAAAACCTCATCACACGACGAGAAGGCCAGCTTGTTCTCAGTTTAGCAACAGACGACCTGTTAGGCACTGAAGGATCACGTCTACGCGCAGAAATGTTGCGCCGTCTGCTCCAACGCTTAGATAGAAAAGGATAGGTTATGGATTACTCATTAAAATTAAAGGAAATTCTTGATTTTGCCCAATATCAGGCAACACGGTATAAGAGCCAGTCTATTGAAAGTTGGCATTTATTGTTAGCCATGGTGGTGATTCCTGATTCTGTAGCAAGTTTAGCGTTCGCAGAATTTGACGACGTTGTTTCCTATAAGGAATTTGAAGCCGTGGCCCTACATGTTTTAGAGAAACAACCTGAATTGAGACGCCCCAAAAGTGCCAAACACCTATTGCCCTTATCCAAAGGCAGTCGCCTTCTTTTTCAAGATGCGGAACAAATTGCTACCTTGGTTAATGATAAGGAAATCGGTAGTCAGCACCTGCTATTTGCCATGTTGCTTAACAAAGACCTCTTGCCCTACCAAATTTTAGAGGCTGTTGGCTTTGTTTCTGGAAATAGCAAGACATCTGGTTTACGCCTATCAGCCCTTAGAAATGTTTTAGCAGGTCATTCTGGACTGACCAAGGACCAAGTGAAGGAGATTTACGACCTCAAGCATGGGCGTAAAGCTAAGATGAGCCAGTTTCATATGATGGGCGGAGCCATGACAACTCCTGTCGGGGATTTGGAAGATTACACCCGAGATTTGACTGAGGAGGTTAGACGTGGGAACCTTGACCCAATCATCTGTCGTGATGAGGAAATCACTCGAATGATTAAGGTGCTGAGCAGAAAGACCAAAAATAATCCTGTTTTGGTGGGAGAAGCAGGTGTCGGAAAGACAGCTCTTGCTTACGGTTTAGCGCAGCGGATTGTCCACGGAGAAGTACCTTATGAGCTACTGGGTAAACGTGTGCTGGAGCTTGATATGATGAGTGTTATTGCTGGCACTCGTTTTCGTGGTGATTTTGAGGAGCGAATGGAAAAAATCATTGAGGAAATTGAGACAGCAGGCGATATTATTCTCTTCATTGATGAGCTGCATACCATTATGGGGTCAGGTTCAGGCATTGACAGCACACTTGATACCGCTAACATTTTGAAACCTGCTCTATCTCGTGGCACTCTGCATTTGGTTGGGGCAACGACACTCAATGAGTACCAAAAACACATTGAAAAGGATGCCGCTATTGCACGCCGTTTTGCGAAAATTATTGTTGATGAGCCTAGTTTGGCTGATAGCTTGGCTATTCTCAAAGGAATCCGTGAGAGTTATGAGCGCTATCACCGTGTAACAATCAGTGATGAAGCTCTGGAGACTGCTGTGAAATATGCGAAGCGGTATTTAACCAGCAAGCAGCTCCCTGATTCAGCCATTGATTTGTTAGATGAAGCGAGTGCTATGGTGCAGCAGATGGTCAAGCAAGAGGAACAGCCCCTTTTGTCTGTGGCTGATGAAGCCCTTATAGCAGGTGACTTTAAGCAGTTGAAGGCAGCCTTAGCTGAGGTCAAAGAGCCAGTACGCCCTACTCAGGTCACGACAGAAGATATTCTGCTGACCCTCAGCAAACTATCTGGGATCCCTGTTAGCAAGATGACACAGGCGGATAGCCAGAAATACTTGCAGTTAGAGCAAGAGTTGCATAAGCGCGTAATCGGTCAAGATGAAGCCGTATCAGCGATCAGCCGTGCTATCCGTCGCAATCAGTCAGGGATTAGGCTTGGTAAACGCCCGATTGGCTCCTTTATGTTCCTCGGTCCAACTGGTGTCGGCAAGACTGAGCTTGCCAAGGCCTTGGCTGAAGTTCTGTTTGATGATGAGCAGGCTCTGATTCGTTTTGACATGAGCGAGTACATGGAGAAATTTGCAGCTAGTCGCCTAAACGGTGCGCCTCCTGGCTACGTCGGTTATGATGAAGGCGGTGAATTGACTGAAAAGGTACGCAACAAGCCCTATGCTGTCCTTCTCTTTGACGAAATTGAAAAAGCACACCCAGATGTGTTCAACATGTTCCTACAGATTTTGGATGATGGTCAGCTAACCGATACTAAGGGACGAAAAGTTGATTTTTCAAATACCTTAATCATTATGACCTCAAACCTCGGAGCGACAGCTTTGCGTGACGATAAGACAGTTGGTTTTGGGGCAAAATCAATGGCACATAACCATCACGCCATGGCACAGCGGATTGCTGAAGAAGTGAAAAAAGCTTATCGCCCAGAATTTCTCAATCGGATTGATGAGCAACTGGTCTTCCACAGCTTAACCGAAGATGATATGCAAGCCATCGTCAAGATTATGGTAAAACCACTCGTTAACCATCTGGCAGAACAGGGGATAACACTCAAAATCCAGAAATCAGCCCTGTCGCACTTGGCGACTGCGGGTTATGATGCCACATTGGGTGCTCGTCCCTTGCGCCGAACCTTGCAAACCAAGGTGGAGGACAAGTTGGCAGAACTCCTCTTGTCAGGTGACCTAGTTGCAGGCAATACGCTCAAAATTAGCTACACAAACGAGAAACTAAAATTTATAGTGACGGCATAAAAAGAGAACAGCTACTTATTATACAGGTAGCTGTTCTTTTTTGATTGTCGTGATGAGTTGTTGGTGTCATGAAGGCCATTAAGGTTTCTTTAAGACGATTGCCTTACAATGACAATACAAAAACATAAAACGGAGGAACATCATGAAAAAACTATTGAGCATTTTTTTGCTGCTGATTGTTGGTCTTGGGCTGGTCTATGAAGCATTTATTGTTATCAGTATTGGGTTAAACGGGTCGCAGATTGTTCAACTCCTTAGCGCATGGGGGATTCTATTCATTGCCTATGCCCTGCCTTTGATAGTTTTGGCAAGGCATTATTTGAAAAAACATCATCAGCCCGCTTGGATTTTGCCGATTGCTATCTTGGTAGGTGCAGGAGCAATTGGTCCCCTGTCAGGATTACTCAATTTTCAATTGATTGCGGTGCTTAAGCAGCTTTTAGGCAACAATGCCGTATTAGATGCTTGGGCAGCAAGTATTGCTCCGCCAATTGTTGAAGAAACGCTGAAAATGGGCGTAGCCCTGCTTGTTATTGTCCTGTTTTCGTTGCGCCATCGGGTGTCGTGGTTGGTAACAGGGTTGGGCGTTGGACTCGGTTTCCAACTGTTAGAGGACCATACTTATTTTATAGGAACTTTTGTGGAAAAATCAGGTTCACCAATCAGTCAGGCAATCTCCCGTCTGGATATGGCTTACGCTTCTCACTGGTTGTTAACTGCTGTGATGACTTTGGGTGTGGCTACATTGATTTTTGACAAAGCTTCTCGGCGTTCGGTTCTGCCTTATCTGTGGGTCATCGGTCCAAGCTTGCTCCATGCTTTTGGAAATAATCCATTTACAGACGAGCATAAATGGTTACTAGTCATCTTTGTTCTTCTAGGTTGGGCATTGTTGTGGACAACGCGAAAACAAGCTGAGGGGTGGAAAAGTAGTCTTTCTCCGAAAAAGCAAAGCCCATCACTTTTTGGTCTCTTCTAAGGCCATAGGAACAATAATTTGTGAATAATCAAAAAGGCTGACGTCAATGTCAGCCTCTTTTACTGTTCAAATCTTGTTGGTTAAGCCAGTGACATCACTCCGTAGCAAACCCATCAATAGTTGCAAACAGTGTTTCAACTTGTTCTAAGGTTTCTGCCTTAGCGACGCTACCTCGGATTTTGGCGGCGCCAGATGTGCCACGGAGGTAGTAAGGGGCGAGACCTCGAAATTCGCGAACCGCCACCTTTTCTCCCTTGAGCGCCACCAAACGCTTGAGGTGCTCATAGGCAATGCCCAGTTTTTTCGCAAAAGGTAAATCAGGCAAGACCTCACCAGTCTCGAAATAATGGTTAATCTGGGTGAAGAGGTAAGGGTTATTTAGCGCGCCACGACCAATCATCACTGCATCTGCACCGACCTCGTCAATCATAAACTTAGCTTCATCAACGGAGCGAATATCACCATTACCGATAAAGGGAACTTTGGTGATGGCCTTGGCTACCCGATCCAGGGTCTCATGGTCGCAGGTTCCGGTGTACATCTGCTTACGGGTTCGACCGTGCATGGCGAGGGCTGACACACCAGCAGACTCAGCTGCAAGGGCATTTTCAACCGCTAGAGAACTATCTGCCCAGCCTGTCCGCATTTTGACCGTCAGTGGGATGTCAATTGCTTTTTTAACCGTACTGATGACAGAGTAAATCTTCTCGGGGTCTTTGAGCCAGATGGCTCCTGCTTCATTTTTCACGATTTTGTTGACAGGGCAGCCCATGTTGATGTCTAACATATCTGCTTTGGTGTGTTTTTGTAAAAACTCAGCTGCTCGAGCGAGACTATCCCCATCACTACCGAAGACTTGGATAGACATGGGGTGCTCATTCTCATCGATGTGGAGCATGTGCAGGGTTTTGGCATTGTTGTAGAGAATCCCTTTATCAGAGACCATCTCCATGACCACTAGCCCTGCACCAAACTCCTTAGCGATGGTGCGGAAAGCGGAGTTGGTTACCCCTGCCATGGGGGCTAAAACAGTACGGTGGGGAATCTCAACGTTCCCAATCATAAAAGAGGAATTAAGTTTGCTCATCAATCAATCTTTCTAGGTCATTTTCAGTAAAGGAGTAGGTGGTCTGGCAGAACTGACAGACAATCTCTGCACCGTGGTCCTGCTCTGCCATGTCCCTTAAATCTCTGGTCGAAAGAGTCATCAACACCCCCTCGAAGCGCTCGCGAGAGCAATCGCAAGCAAAGGCAATCGGCTCCTCGCTTAGGCGTTTATAGGGGTCGTCGCCATAAATGGCGGATAGCAGAGCATCGAGTGGTTGGCTACTACTGAGGAGGGTGGAGATGGCTGGCATCTCTTGCAGGCGTTTTTCAAAGCGGGCGATGTCAACTTCCTTGGCACCAGGCAGGACTTGGAGCATGAACCCTCCTGCGACCTTCACCTGGTCCTTATCGTCCAAGAGGACGTTGAGACCGACAGCAGATGGGGTCTGCTCACTTTCTGTCAGGTAGTAGGCAAAATCTTCACCAATTTCACCTGTGATGAGTGGTGTTGTTGAGGTATAAGGGTTGCCTGTCCCATAATCAGTGATGACGATGAAATGCCCCTGTCCCATGAAAGGTCCGACCAAGACCTCGCCAGTAGAGGTCTTTTTAATATCCACTCCGCGATTTTGAATGTAGCCCTTGCCTGTCCCCTTGGTGTCCGCAACGGAGATGATGTGACCAAAAGAACTATCACCGATGACTTTAAGGGTCACCTTGCTGTCTCCTTTTTGGTTGGCTGCTAGAATGAGGTTAGCAATCAAGGCACGCCCTAAGGCAACAGTGGACGATGACATGGTTTGGTGAGCGGTTTGAGCAGCTCTAACGGTTTCGGTGGCGTCCAAGACATAAGCTCGGAAAGCCCCGTTTTCTGCGATTGTTTTTATCAATTTATCCATAAGGACTATTATAGCATACCTTGGTTATTTTGCCACATAGAGACACTTCATCTAAACACTGGCAACCGGTTTTTACTTGCAAATTTTTGTTAAAAAGCGTATACTAAATCTATCATCATAACTAATGAAAAGGAGGACAGTTTGATGCCATTTCAACTCATTTTTCTCATCTTATTCCTATTTTTTGTGATAGGGATTATCGCTAGCACCCTTTATGTGGTGCGCCAGCAGACGGTGGTTATCATCGAGCGCTTTGGTAAATACCAAAAAACAGCAACGTCAGGTATTCACCTGCGTTTACCCTTTGGTATTGACAATATCGCTGCCCGCATCCAGTTGCGTGTCTTGCAAAACGATATGGTGGTGGAAACCAAGACCAACGACAACGTGTTTGTGACCATGAATGTCGCGACCCAGTACCGCGTTGATGAACAAAACGTGATGGACGCCTACTATAAACTCATGCGACCAGAGGAACAAATCAAGTCCTATATCGAGGATGCCCTGCGTTCTTCTGTACCGAAATTAACCTTGGACGAACTCTTTGAGAAAAAAGACGAAATCGCCCTTGAAGTGCAACATCAGGTGGCTGAGGAAATGTCCAGCTACGGCTACATCATCGTCAAAACCCTAATTACCAAGGTTGAGCCAGATGCCGAAGTTAAGCAGTCCATGAACGAAATCAATGCTGCCCAACGTAAACGTGTGGCCGCTCAGGAGCTTGCCAATGCAGACAAGATTAAAATCGTAACTGCTGCTGAGGCAGAGGCTGAAAAAGATCGCCTACACGGGGTCGGTATTGCTGAGCAACGTAAGGCTATCGTGGACGGTTTGGCAGATTCTATTCAAGAACTCAAAGATGCTAACATCAGTTTGACTGAGGAGCAGATTATGTCTATTCTCTTGACCAACCAATATCTGGACACGCTCAATACTTTTGCTAGTTCTGGTAGCCAGACCATTTTTCTACCGAGCACACCTCAAGGGATTGATGACATTCGGACACAGATTTTATCAGCACTGAAAGCGAAATAATGTTTGTCTGAACAGTAGTCCATATTTTTTATCTTGATGTTTTGGGAAATAGCAGAGCGCTAAAATCGTCAGTAACTAAGAAAACAGGAGGTTTCTATGCTTGATCCAATTCTCTCACAACCTAATAGCCCCTTGTGGTACTGGTATGTGATGTTCATTTTTGGTCCTGCCTTTGTTTTGGGCTGGTGGGGATTGCTGGGTATGTTGCTATTGCACCTCATCATCTTTGCAGGCCTCTATGCCAGTTATCGTAAACGCCAAGCAGGGAAAACTCAGCCTCTCTGGCAACGTTTGTTAAGCCTGTTAGGCTTGATCATTTTGACCAATATCCTCTCTGGGGTACTCGTCTATGGCGGTCTTTGGCTCTACAGAGGGGTGGTGAGTCTATTAAGTTAAGTTAAAACTAGAACTAAAAAATTTCCTTAACATTGATTTTTTTAACGGCCTTTTACGAATAGTTAGGTGTCAACAGAAAAAATCAATAAAAGGAGATGACATGTTCACACATTCTCAACTTAATCGCTTTGCTATCCGCAAGTATGCTGTAGGTGCTTGCTCGGTTTTGGTTGCTAGCTTAACCTTTTTAGGAGCAGCTCATGTTTCAGCTGATGAGCTTTCCTCATCAGCCAATTCGGCAACAATAAGCCTTGTTCAAATCGGAGAGGCTACCACTGACCAGTCGGAGCCTGTAGCTGGTTTAGATATTGCGTCAGCTGGGTCTGCGACGAATGACTCACCACAAACAACTCTTGAAGAGGTCAAAAAAGATGGGCTAGTTGTGACGAATCAGCAGGATACCAAAGAAAGGTCTGAATATCAGACCCCAGTAGTTACCTCATCAACCCAGTCACTAGAAACTGACGCAGCAGCTAGCGTAGCAGAAGTTGCTACGTTAAAAACGAGTGGAACAGTGGCCAATCCAAAAGAGCTGAGCTCTGCTATTGACAAAACGGTTGAGACGATAGACCACAAGAAGGAATTGTCGAAACCAACCGAAACGGTAGCACCAACAGTTCCAGTGACTGAGCAACAGCAAACTCCAGACCAACAGCCTAAACCAGCTCCAGCAAGACAAACCGTTCAGCCGAGTCTGACGCCGTCTAGTCGCACCGCTTTTCGAACATCAACCAGAGCAGCTGGCGCCCTAGGTGATACCTACCCAGCAAAATGGAAGAACTTAGATCCAGATAGCAACATTGATGATTGGGGCATGTATATGCGCAATTGCACTTCCTTTGTTGCTCATCGCCTCAGTGCGGTCAATAAATTTGAACTACCACGCGCTTATGGCAATGCTGAGGCCTGGGGAAATCGGGCAAGATCAGAAGGTTATCGTGTTGACGAGTCTCCTGTTTTAGGCGCGGTTGCCTGGTCAGCTGCTGCACCTGATAACTGGGGCTACGGGCATGTTGCCTGGGTTGCTGCGGTCAATGGTGACATGGTCACTGTAGAAGAATATAACTACGGTAAACGTTATGCCTACAATAGCCGTACTGTTCACAAAAGCAGTTTTACAGGCTATATCCATTTTAAGGATTTAACCTCAAAAACCAATACACCATCAACCCCAGCACCAGCAGCACCTCAGGCCTCACATAACTTGCCAGCTCAGGGCACCTACACCTTTACCCAGCGTTCAGGTGTCAAGAGTGAACCAAAACAGGCAGCGGCGGATTTGGATTTCTACGAGGTTGGTGAAAAAGCCAACTATGATAAATTGGTTGAGAGCGACCAGAAACTGTGGATTAGTTACCTCAACTATAAAGGTAGCCGTAGTTACGTTGCCATTCGTGATTTGGCACCTGTTATCACGACAGGGACTATTAACGTTCAAAATAAAAACAATCAAACCGGTGATTTTGATGTTCTGATTACCAATGTCAATCATTCTCAAGGCATCAAAGAAGTCAAAGTGCCGATCTGGTCAGATAAGAACGGACAGGACGATATCATCTGGTATGTCGCACAAGCTCAAGGGAATAACACCTATAAGGTTTCTGTGAAAAATAGCCAGCACAAGTCTGACACAGGCACTTATCATATTCATCTCTATTACCAGCAAGCAGATGGGCAATTAAAAGGTGTGGGTGGCACAACAACAGTTGTTGAAAAAGTTGCACCAGCTCCAAGCTTGCCATCCAGTGGCACCTATCGCTTTACCACAACTCAGCCGATTAAAAACCAGCCAAGCCTAGCTTCGGCAACTATTGATCACTACTATGCAGGAGAAACGGTTAACTATGACCGTACGTTGACGGCGGAAGGGCGCCAATGGCTGAGCTATATCAGTCGAAGCGGGGTTCGACGCTATATCCCAATTAACTAAATTATTTATGGAAAGGATGACACTCATGTCTAAAATAGCAAAAATTTCAAAAACCGTCCTACTATTAGGTCTTCTAACCAGCGTTGCAACCTTGACAGCCTGCGGTAAAAAAGAAGCAACCACCACCACAGCCTCATCAAGTGTCACAAAAACGAGTCAGTTATCTTCAAAAGAAAAATCGACCACCTCACAAGCGACTGAGGTCACCTCTAAAGCTACTGACACTGGTTCAACCACTGCTGAAACGGGTTCTTCAAAAACTTCTGAAACGGCGTCTTCAACTGCAACAACCAGTACCTTTAATCTGGATGCTATCGTGGCTGGAGACTTTAGCTCAATTGCAGGAACTTGGGCAAATGTCAACGGTAAAACAGTTGTGATTGAAGGAGATAAACTGATTTTTGAGACAGAAGGAGAGTCAGATCCTAATCAGTATAATCTGATTGAATCACAAAATCTTAATGAGTCGGGGCGTGTAGGTGCTTCCATTGGCTTCTATAACAACGGCGAGCGTCAAGGAGGGATTGTTTTATCAATCGTTCCAGCAGGTGTTCCTAATATTCTTGGTGAAGTAAGTGACCAAGACCATCTTGAAATGGGACACATGCCGACGACTGCTGATTCTGGGGAACATTTTTTCCGTCAATAAAGATTTGACCTGAGATGCTATCATCACGACATCGACATAAAAGCAGTGGGACATCGTATCCAACTGCTTTTTAGATATTTTAGATAAAGTTTTTATCTGTTAGCCAATGCTTGATTACCCGAAGTGTCTGATTTTGGAATTTCCCGGACTCGTACATGTGGTCAGCTCCCGTGATGGAGACGAGTACAGAGTCTTTATGATTTTTAGCAGTTTTTCGGGCAATAGCAGAGACGGTCATCTTGTCCTCACTACCTGTGATGACAAGTACAGGACAAGAGATTTTATGAAAGTCTACCCGACCAGCTCGGCTATTATCCAGAAAAGGAAAGGCTATTTGAGTATAGACCTTACCAGATTCCGGTACCAAATCCTTGAACAAGTCCTCCTTGATGGCGTCGTCTTGGGCATTGAGGCAGTAGCGGAAGAACTCATCCTTATAAGGTGGCATGGCCTTTTTCCAAAAGCCCCAACGCAGAAAATGCTTGATAAAACAGCGAATCATCGTCGGGTAAAGCGAAAAAATATCTGCAGTTGGAGCAGGTCCCATCAGGATCATCCCAGCGACAGGCGTGCGTTCGGCAACCATCTGAGCGAGTAAGCAACCTAAGGAGTGCCCCAGTAAAAGGGGTGGCTGTTCTAAACTGTTGACAAGGTCAACCAAATCATCTGTATAATCTTGGAGACTGAGAGCACCAACTTTTTCAGCAACCTCGTCATAAGGTAGGTCGTGATAACGTAGGCTTGGCGTGTGGACGCGACATCCAAACCGCTCTAGTTGAGTGGCAAAACGTCCCCAGACCTTCCCAGAGCACCATGTGCCATGAATTAAAACAATGTCTTGCATATCCTATTCCCCATTAAAAAGAGCCTTTATCGGCTCTTTTTATGATTAAAGCTTGTTTTTCAAGCTTTCAACAGCACCTTCGACAGCCTCTTTGGCATCGTTGGCCAAGTCTTTAGACTTCTCAACAGCATCTTCTAAGCCTTTTTTAGCATCTGCTGCAACTTCTTTAGCCTTGCCGACAAGGTTGTCAACAATGCCTTCTGTTTCTAATTTTTTATCGCCAAGAACCTTACCAGCTAATTCTTTGGCTGAGCCAGTCACTTGGTCTAATTTTGCATCTAATTTATCAAACATTTGATAACCTCCTTTAGTTGATAGGTCTATTATACCACAGCTTCGTAAATTATGAAAACGTTTTGTTTAATAACAAACTAATGCTCGCCTAATTTAACAGGTGATTAACCTCTGGTTATTGTCTGACTTCCAGACAGCTCAGATAGATAGCTGTAGGTCGGTTGATATGGCAGGTTGCGAGAAGAAAGCTCGTCATCGTTATGTGTGTCGCTCCACTGAGCTATTTGTTGGTCAACCTGCTGTGCAAGTCATGACTTAAGGCGAGACCTATGAGTTTTGATTGGCATTAAGGCGTTACTGAACATGTAGGGCAATTCTATGCCTTTCAAAAACGATATTTTATTTGGTAACAATCAAAAAAGCAAGAGGCTAGGACTTTTATCCCAGCCTCATTGAGGTGTACAGCCATTAGTTTAAATTGGCGGTCAGAAATTCTAGTAATTGGGTGATGTCAGCTCGCCAGTCATTATGATAGACAGCAATTTGTTTCCGATTGCTGAATTTAGCGATGTAGGCATGAGATCGGATAGCGTACTTTTTGGAAAAAGCCTTGTAGGATCGCGCATTGACACCTTTGACGTTAAGGTACAAGATGGGAGCAGAAGCAGTCTCTGCTTCATGAAGTTGAGCCATTGCCAACTGAGCATCAACATTATCATCACGACCGATAAAAAGGTAAAAGGTTTCTCTAGCTCGTATCTTAGCCTTCACAGTGTCTAGGTTGACCTCTTGGATGGGCTGATGGCTTGGTGAGGTGTCAATGGTTTGAGCCATAGCTGAGCTGAACCAGCCAGCTAACCCAAGTAAACTAATAAAGAGTAGTAGTATTTTTTCATTTGTTTGTCCTCCTAATAGAATATTCGTAAATGGAGGAGGAAATTTTGTCTTTGCTCTGCCATTTTCCTAAAACATCAAAAAATCCCAGCTTGAGCTGAGATTTTTTAGTTGATTACAACCCTAAGAGTTCTTTAGCATGGTCATCCATTGACAAGACTTCGTGGAAGACACGTTGGGTGAGCTCAGTTTTTTGCTCTTTGGTCAGGTACTTGGTGTTAACACAGTAGCCTGAGATACGAACGATAACGTCTTCACCACGCATGATGCTGTCGTAGACATCTTGTAAGTCCATAACGTTCAAGTTAACGTGCTGACCACCCTCTTCAAAGTAGGCGTCAAGGATAGTCACCAGGTTACCAACTTGCTCATCAAAGGTCTTACCAAGCGCTTTTGGAGATACCTGAGTAGTTAGTGAGATACCATCGTTAGCGTGTGAGAAGTCAAGTTTCTTGAGGGAGTTGAGGTTTTGCAACCAGCCACCACGAGATTTAGATGTTGGGTTAGCACCTGGTGGGAAGAATTCTACTTTAGATGTGTTCACTGAGCCATCTTCGTTGAGGAATACACCACGGTGAACTGGTGAGTTACCAGTTTGTTTAGAGTAAGCCACGTTTGAGGTGATGGTCAAGATTGACACAGCTGCCTCAGCATTTTTGTAGAGTTTGTGACGAGCCAAGCGAGTGTAGAAGGCTTCCATCAACCATTTTGCGATGTCATCTACACGGTCATCGTCCTCACCGTAGCGTGGGAAGTCGCCGTTCACTTCGTAGTCATAGATGAAGCCAGTTTCATCACGGATTGGTTTTACTTCAGCATATTTGATAGCAGACAGGGAATCAACAGTGTTGGCAAAGCCACAGATACCGAAGCCCATGTTAGCGCGCAGGTGAGTTGGCAAGAAGGCCATTTGCACGGCTTCGTAGTTGTACTTGTCAGTCATGTAGTGGATGATGTTCATGGCATCCACGTAAGTGTCTGTCAACCAGTCAAGAGCTTTTTCAAAGTTAGCGATAACTTCATCGTACTCAAAGATTTCTGAGTTGTTTGGCTCAACCACATCAAAGACCTTGTAGTCTTTATGCACATCGTCGTAACCGTTGTTCCAAGATGAGAGCAGAGCTTTCAACACGTTTACACGGGCACCGAAGTACTGGATGTTGTGGCGTTTTTCTTCACTTTCTGGGTCAAGTGGTGACACACAGCAAGAGATACAGCTCATTTCACCGTAACCGTCTTTAGCCATGGTGGTCACACCCTCATACTGGATAGAAGAGTGTTTGTGGCTCATGGCCATACAGTAGCGACGGAAGGCGTATGGCAACTGGTCTGACCAGAGAACGGTCAAGTTTGGCTCTGGTGAGTTACCGATGTTGTCGAGAGTGTGCAAGAAGCGGTAATCCATCTTAGTGACACGGTGACGACCGTCGTTACCCATACCAGCCATAGAAGTGGTCAAGAAGGTTGGGTCACCTGAGTAGATTTCGTCGAAGGCTTTGGTACGAGCAAATTTTACCGTACGAAGTTTAAGAACGAAATCGTCAACGAATTCTTGAATTTCGCTTTCGGTGTAAGTACCGCGAGCCAAGTCACGCTCAGAATAAATGTCAAGAACGATTGGCACACGACCGAGAGAAGTTGCTGCACCGTTAATGACACGGCAGACAGCCATGAAGGCGATGTTGACCCATTGGATAGCTTCTTTGGTGTCAAAAGCAGGGCGACGCACGTCAAGACCGTAAAGGTCACCGAGTTTCACCACGTCTTGCAAGGCTTGGTACTGGAGGTTAATTTCTTCACGAAGACGAGTTGATTCTTCATAGATTTCTGTGATGGCGTTCCAGTCGTTAACTTTTTCTTGCATGAGGTAGTCTGCACCGTAGAGGGCAAGACGAGCATACATACCGATGATACGACCACGAGAGTAAGCATCTGGCAGACCTGATACGTGGTGGCTGTGACGGGCACGACGAATGTCAGCAGTGTAAGCGCGGAAGATACCGTCGTTTACTGTTGTCGCATGCTTGGTGTAAATCTCATGAAGAAGTGGGTCAGGCGTGTAACCATTCTCAATCAGAGTGGTTTCAGCCATGCGGATACCACCGCGTGGCATGAAGTTAAGTTTGAAGAGTTCATCGTTTTGGATACCGAAAATCAACTCGTTATCTTTATCGATGAAACCTGCAGGAATACCTGCGATGGAAGTAGCACGGTCGATATCCATTGGGAAACGAGTATCTTCGTAGTGTGCTTTGGTTTCTTCGATGATTTTTTTGATTTTCAAAGAACGCTCAGTCACAGGAGCAAGGAAGCTCTCGTCACCATCGTAAGGGTTGTAGTTAGCTTGAACAAAACGAGTAACGCTTGCTTTGTCACGCCAGTCAGTTCCCTTAAAGCCTTCCCAGGCTTTTTCAAAAACATCAGTGTTTGTTGTTACTTTTGCCATGTCGGTCTCCTTTTGTGTTATATTGACAAGTTTATTATATCACAACGCAAGCGTTATCAGCAAGAGAAAACAAGGATTGTGAAGAAGTTCTTTAATAATACAGTTCCAATCAGAAGTCTAACTGTACTATAAAATTGTTTTATTTGCAGAAAATCCTAGAAATCGTATAATAGTAAAGAGAACGAACGTGCCTAGAAAGGAGCAGCCATGTTGATTTTTCCACTCATCAATGACACCTCACGCAAGATTATCCACATTGATATGGATGCTTTTTTTGCGGCGGTGGAAGTGCGGGACAACCCTAGCCTGCGTGGCAAGCCTGTGATCATCGGTGCTGACCCTCGAGAAACAGGTGGACGTGGGGTGGTCTCGACCTGCTCCTACGAGGCTAGGACCTTTGGTGTCCGCTCTGCTATGTCCAGTAAAGAAGCCTATGACCGTTGCCCTCAAGCGGTCTTCATCTCTGGTAATTACAGCAAGTATCAGGAGGTTGGGCGTCAGGTGCGGGAGATTTTTGCCCGTTACACGGACAAGATTGAGCCCATGAGCATCGATGAGGCTTATCTGGATGTGACGGCTAATAAGCTGGGCATCGCATCGGCTGTTAAGATTGCCAAGATGATTCAGTACGACGTTTGGCAGGAGTTGCAGCTCACCTGCTCGGCTGGCGTGTCTTACAATAAATTTCTGGCCAAATTAGCCAGTGATTTTCAAAAGCCAGCTGGCTTGACCTTGATTTTGCCTGAGGAGGCAGAAGGGTTTCTAGCTGATTTGCCCATTGAAAAATTTCATGGGGTTGGCAAGAAAACGGTTGAACGTCTGCATGAGATGGGAGTCTTTACAGGCAAGGATTTACAAGGGTTGTCAGAGATGGTTCTCATTGATCAGTTTGGGCGGTTTGGCTATGACCTCTATCGCAAGGCCAGAGGCATTTCCAACAGTCCGGTCAGAACCGACCGTGTTCGCAAGTCCATCGGCAGTGAGCGGACCTATGCCAAGCTCCTTTACGCTGACGAGGATATCAAAGTTGAAATCAGCAAAAATGCTAAGCGTGTGGCGGCTACTCTAGCCAAACATGGCAAACAAGGCAGAACCATCGTCCTCAAGGTGCGTTACGCAGACTTTTCCACGTTAACCAAACGCCGCACCCTAGATGAGGCGACGGCTCATTTTGAGGTGATTGAAAAAATCGCTTATGACATTTTTGATGAATTGGCGGAAAATACCTCAGGGATAAGGCTCCTGGGAGTGACTGTAACAGGCTTGGAAATAGGAACCCAAGCTTTGGAACTATTAGACGATAAAGACTAATCCCACAGCGCTTGCCGTGGGATTTGGTGTGATAGAACAAGATTAGTATGGTTAGAAATGTGAAGCTCTTAAGGGCATGCGACAGAACAGAAATCTGCTAACCGATGATAATAGAATGAAGGAACGTGTTGGTTGTAGAGATAAGTGTTGTAGATTTCGTGGGCAATCGCAGAGCGAGATATGTTGCTCGGGTTTCTGAGATGACATAGGCTTGGTCACCTTGTTCTTTTCTGGATAGGACAGCCTGTGAAGACTTGTGACAGAGGTGATTTAATCACTTTTTTTCATACTGGTTCAGGTCTCTTTTGATGGCTCATAGTTGGTAACGCCTCTTTAGTTACTTTCCAAAGAAATGCTCAATATCTGCTTCCGTCACCCCAATCATAGGGTCTATGGTCAGGAGGTTTTGCCGATTCAGGGTATAGGTTTCTAGTGTGCTGGGTGGGCTTGTTTCAAGTGTAGTGCTTTTTTTCGCTGGATGAGTGGTCTGAGGGTCTGTCACAGGGCTTGGTACTGATTGCAGCGTTTCAGTACCAGCAGTTGTCTGGTTTAGGGTGTCGGTCAGCTTGTCGGTGGTCTTGTCTGTCTCTGCTTGTTCTGCTCGGCTATTTTCCCCTAAAAAGCGCTCAACCAAGTAGGTGGCTCGCAGGCTCCCTTGAGTGCGCACAGCCTGATTGAAGGCTGCCACCTCACCCAACATGACCAGCTTGCTCTTGGCGCGTGTGATGGCCGTGTAGAGCAGGTTGCGCTGGAGCATGCGGCTGGCTCCTCGGGTAATCGGCAGGATCACAACAGGAAATTCACTGCCCTGAGACCTGTGGATGCTCATGGCGTAGGCCAGGGTGATTTTGCCCCAGTCCTTGCGGGGGTAGGTGACCTCGTTGCCCTCAAAGGCGATGGTCAGCTCGTCCTGCTTGCTATCGGTGTATTTGTCCAACTCCAGCTGAGAGATAACACCGATGTCGCCATTGAACACATTGCTTTCAGGGTCATTGACCAGGTGCAAGACCTTGTCGCCCTCCCGAAAGAGGGTCTCGTTAAAGGCAAACTCCAGCTGGTCATCTTTAGGATTGATCAGGTTCTGAAGTAGTTGATTGAGCACGGTGATACCAGCTGGTCCTCGATACATGGGAGCTAGTACTTGGATGTCTTGGGGAGCGAGGCCGCTCCTCATGGCAGAGCTGACAATCTTGGTCACCATATCTGGGATAAACTGGGCTTGGGCTTCAAAGTAGGAACGGTCAGCCTTTTTCTGTGTAAAGTCTGCAGGCAAGCTGCCAGCCTTCATCTGACTGGCTAGGGTGACGATGGTTGAGTCATCAGACTGGCGGAAGATTTTGGTCAGAGCGACTTGGGAGAGGTTATCGACCTTGAGGAGGTCAGCCAGTACCTGACCAGGACCGACCGATGGCAGCTGGTCACTGTCGCCCACGATAATCAGCTGGGTATTGGAAGAGATGGCTGCAAAGAGTTGGTTGGCTAACCAAGTATCCACCATCGAAAACTCATCCACGATGACCAAGTCAGCGTCCAAATAATCATCTAAGGTCTGGTAGTCCCCTTCAGTGGTCAAACCCAGATGCCGATGAATGGTCGCAGCTGGCAACCCTGTTAACTCGGTCATCCGTCTAGCGGCTCGGCCAGTCGGTGCTGCCAGCACAATCGGCAGATCTCGGGTCTCCATATTTAGCCCGTGAAGTTTGCCATAGGCGGATAAGATGCCGTTGATGACGGTCGTCTTACCTGTTCCAGGGCCACCGGTTAGGATAAAGACCTTGCTGTTGAGGGCTTGGGCGATGGCGTCTTTTTGCGTCTGATCGTAGCTGATACCTAGCTCGTCTTGAACCCTAACGATAGTATCATCTAGCTCCTCATCGGCAATCGGCTCACCGAGATGATTGTCCAAGAGTCGTGTCAGATGGCGGTGGATGCCCTGTTCCGCAAAGTAGAGGCTGTTGTCAAAAATCTTAGTCTCAATTTGCTGAACCTTGTCCTCAATGATGAGGTTCGATAACTCTTGGGCGACTTGAGCAGGGTCAATTTCCACCTGACGCGCGTCTTCGAGTAGGTAGAGGGCGCGCTCCAGTAACTGCTTGTCCTCCATGTAGGTGTCTCCTGTCTCCAGACAGCCCTCCAAGAGGCTGTGAAAGAGTGCCGCCCGAAACCGTTGCGGCGACTGGCTATCAATCCCCAGCTGTTCTGCCAGCTGGTCAGCTGTCTTAAAACCGATGCCCTGAATGTCCTCGACCAGTTGATAGGGATTTTCCTGAACGAGGCTCAGGCTCTTGTCCTTGTATTTGTCGATAATTTGAAGGGCAAAGCGGATGGAGAGACCATATTCAGCCAGTTTGGAAAGGATCTGCTCCGTTCCATAATTGACTTTCAGGGTGGCTAGAAATCCTTCGCGTTTGACCTTGGACAGACCTGTGATGGTCGTTAGGTGCTCGGGGGCCTCTAAAATCCGGTCGATGGTGTCTTCATCACCGTAAGTGGCTACGATTTTTTCGGCAATTTTCTTACCGATACCCTTGAATTGGTCAGAGGAGAAGTACTTGACTAGTCCAGATGCCGATGGTTTGGCGCGCTCGTAGCGGGTCACCGCCAACTGTTCTCCGTAACGGGGGTGCTGGGTGAGATTACCCCAGAAAGTATACTGCTCTCCCTCTACAACTTCAGCGATAGTGCCGGTCACGATAATCTCGACATCATCAAAATAGCTATCGGTCTCCTCAATAGTCAGTAGAATAATCTTGAAAAAATTACTGGCATTTTCAAAAATCACCCGTTCAATAGTACCTGAAAAATAAGTTTCCATACTTGTCCTTGTTTTGCTTTTTTTCTATTATAGCACAAAAGAAAATCAGATGATGGGGCTCATCATCTGACATTCTACTTACTCTAATCAATTGTCCCTAAACTGTTAAATGGCCAGAATCGGAACATCACTTCACCGATGATATTCTCCCGCTTAAAAGTGCCGACATGGCGACTGTCTTTTGAAACGATCCGATCGTCACCGATAAGGAAATACTCGCCTTCAGGTACAGTTACCGTAAAATCGGCATTGCCTGTAGCATCAGCAGTGAAACTCGGTGATGCGAGGGCTAACTCTTGAAAGAGTTTGCTGTAGGCATAGGTACTCTGTAGCTTGTCTCCTTGGAATTTTGCCATGAATTCAGCCAGATAGGGCTCGTTCGTCTCAATCCCGTTGATGGTTAAGACGTCGTTATGGTAGCTAATAGTGTCTCCAGGCATGCCAACAACGCGTTTGACGATTCGCTTGGTTTCGCCATTTGCTTCTTCTTGAGCAACAACAATATCAAAGCGATCAATCGGTGTGACCTTTAGGACGAAAAGGCGATCACCGTGGGCAAGGGTTGGATCCATGGAATGCCCATCAACTTGGACGTTGACAAAAATAAAGAGCCAAGCCAAGAGCATCAGGGTCATGGTGAGGATAAAGCTTCCCCATTCTTTTATAAAGTTTTTCATTGATAGTTCACCTTTTCTTTAACAAATCGTATGCTTTTTGTGTATTTTTGAAATGCCATTTGGCTACTTGTGTCAAGCCTTCCTGACCAAACCGAGCTAAAATCTGGCTGGCAATCTTGTCGGAAGCTGTGCCTGCGCCACTGGGCAACGTTAAGCCAATTTGTTGACTCAAGCTGTCCAGATTATCCAGAAACAGTTTGCGGGCGATGATTGAACTCACTGCCACAGCCAGATATTGACTTTCTGCTTTTTGAATGAGGCTGATGGGCTGGTGGAACTGGTTAACCTCCTGCTGCAGGTACTTGCGGTAGTTGTTCTCGCTGGTAAAAGCATCAATGACGATAGCTTCTGGCTCACTCACTTCCTGCAAGAGCAGGAAAATTGCCTGATTGTGGAGGGCGACCTTGACGGAGACGGCGTTATGCCTGAGCCCTTCACCGACCACTTGGTTGTATTTTTTCGGGGTCAATAGCAGAGCTTTGTGGGGGATTTTTTCTTCCAACAAGGGAGCGATTTGCCTGATTTTTTGGTCGGTCAGGGTCTTTGAGTCCCCAACACCCAGTTGCTTTAGCCAAGCATGATTACTAGGAGTGACGTAGCTAGCCACAACTGCTAGACCGCCAAAGTAAGACCCGTTCCCCACCTCGTCAGACCCAATCAAACTGAGCTGATTGCTGGGTTGACCAGTAGCGGTCGGTCTGGTTGAGCTGCTACTGGCTGAGTGTTTGCTTGAGGCCTGCTCAGCCATTTCCACAAAGCCCAAATCCGCTGCCACTGCCTGTGCCTGACTACCTTGAATAAGGAGTTTTCCTGAGGCGTAGAGGGTTAGAGTGCAGCCCTTGAGTTTAGCAACTGTCAGGGCGTGGGCGTTTTGATGAGCCACCGCGTAGGGGGTAAGGATGTGCTGTGCTGTTATTAGAGCCGTCGGTGCAAGCTCAAAAACCAGATGTGTCATGTTTCTATTGTATCATAAAGTTGCCTAGCTTGCTGGCTTGAAAATGATGATTTTAAAACTTTTTTTAGCGTTCGGGAATTGCTGATTTATAATTTTTTTAGTGACAGATTCTTGTTTTTTCACTCGAAACATGTTACACTAATCAAGACTAGAAGTTTAGCAGAAATGTTTTCTAGCAAATAATGCCCTTTATAAGCCGACGGACAGGCGGGGCAGTAGCCGAAGCGTGGTCGATGTGACCACATTATTGATTGAGGTCGAACGTCTGTTCACTGTCGAGCTAGTGCTTGAGCTCCTCATTTGAGTGTCACTCGTCGTTAAACTTTTTTGCCATACGCTCAGTATGGCAAAAAAGTTTACCTAGATTGATATCACATGAGCAGCTCATCTGACAAACTCGCCGATGTGACCATCCGTTCTAAAGCTCGATTTTATAAGTTGATGACTGACCTTGCTTCAGTCACTATAAGCAGCTGTGGGGGTAAGCCCACAATCATCTTGTGAAACGGTCAATAAAGTACGTGATATTTGCATTGAGAGTAGGAAACACTAGGCACATAAACTCAAGATAAAAACCAACGTCATAAACCCAATGGACAGGATGAGTGTATCCTGTTCTTTTTTTGTTTCACGCTATTCGCTTAACCTTGGAAAGGAGTTGTCATGACCCCATTAAATCAGAACCAAGCCCCCATTTATCAGGGGCTGGTTAATTTGCGCAAGAAGCGTATCGTTCCTTTTGACGTGCCAGGACACAAGCGTGGTCGCGGTAACCCAGAACTGGTGGAGCTCTTGGGGGAGAAGTGTGTTGGCATTGATGTCAACTCCATGAAGCCCTTGGATAATCTGGGTCACCCTGTTTCCATCATCCGTGAGGCTGAGGAGTTGGCTGCCGAGGCCTTTGGTGCGGCGCATGCCTTTCTCATGATTGGCGGCACGACCTCATCGGTGCAGAGCATGATTCTTGCCACCTGCAAGGCTGGCGACAAGATTATCTTGCCGCGCAACGTCCATAAGTCTGCCATCAACGCTCTGGTGCTCTGTGGCGCCATTCCCATCTATGTAGAGATGAGCGTCCAACCTCAGATTGGCATTGCCTTAGCTTTGGAGACCGACCGCTTGGCGGCGGCCATAGCAGAGCATCCTGATGCGGTTGCCGTGCTCGTCAACAACCCGACCTACTACGGCATTTGTTCAGATTTGAGAGCTTTGACGGAGCTGGCGCATGCGCATGGCATGACCGTCTTGGTTGATGAAGCTCACGGTGCTCATCTGGGCTTTACAGATCACCTGCCCTTGTCTGCTATGGAAGCAGGGGCTGATATGGCGGCTGTGTCCATGCACAAATCTGGCGGCAGCCTGACCCAATCGTCGCTCCTTTTGGTCGGTGAGGGTGTTAATGCGGAATACGTCCGCCAAATCATCAACCTAACCCAGTCGACCTCAGCTTCCTACTTGCTCCTGTCCAGTTTGGATATTTCCCGTCGTAATCTCGCCTTGCGTGGGCAGGCTTCCTTTGAGCGTGTGATTGAGATGGCGGAGTATGCCAGACGGGAGATTAACGCTATCGGTGGCTACTATGCCTATGGCAAGGAGTTGATTGATGGGGTGACTGTTCATGATTTTGACGTGACCAAGCTGTCCGTTTATACACAAGGTATCGGTCTGACAGGGATTGAGGTTTATGACCTGCTCCGAGATGAGTATGACATTCAGATTGAGTTTGGGGATATTGGCAATATTCTGGCTTACATTTCCATTGGTGATCGCCTGCAAGACATCGAGCGTCTGGTAGGGGCGTTAGCCGACATCAAGCGGCTGTATGCGCGGGATGGGAGCGACCTGATCGCTGGGGAATACATCCAGCCCCAGCTCGTGCTATCTCCCCAAGAAGCCTTCTACGCCAAGCGCAAGCGTCTTCCACTAGCGGCTGCTGTCGGCCAGGTCTGTGGTGAGTTTGTCATGTGCTACCCGCCAGGCATTCCCCTCCTTGCCCCAGGTGAGCGGGTGACCCAGGACATCGTGGACTACATCCAGTTTGCCAAGGAGCGCGGTTGCTCGCTCCAGGGAACCGAAGACCCTGATGTGGAGATGATTAATGTGATTGGGGAAGGGTGAAATAAATGCTCAAAGATTTTAGAAAAATATCAGATATGCCCACAGAGGTGATTGAAAAATATGGTCCTCAAGTACCCGAAGAACTCGTTTAAATGTGGAGAGGGCATAGATTAGGAACTTTTTTGAATGATTACCTCAAAATTATCAACCCAGATGACTATAAAGAATTTGTCAAGGAAACGTATTGTCGAGGTGAGTCGTCACTCCCAATTTTTATAACTGCGTTTGGAGACATCATTATTCTAGAAGAAAATAAATATTTGAGACTAATTCGATATAAAGAGGGTGATTTTGTATCTATTCCGGAAAATATGTATTACTTTTTAGAGGATTTAGAGGATGAAGAACTTTTAGAAGATTATTTCGAAATTCCTCTGTATGAAGAAGCGATTACTCGATTTGGTTCTCTGAGCTATGACCAGTGTTTTGGTTTTGTCCCCTTATTAGGATTGGGTGGCAAAAAACATGTCGATAATCTGGATAAGGTGAAAATTAGAGAACACCTGCATCTCATTGTTGAACTTGTGGGGGGCGTGTTCTAACTCTGAGTAGGCAGATGCTAAGGTCTGAGCTTGAAAAATATCAAGCGAAGATACTTGCTGTTACAAATAGAAAAAGTTTTAGAAAGGAACTGAACACGGGACTACTTTTCTAGGAAAAATGATAAATCTTTCCTTGATGCCAAGCATCAGCGTCAGATTTCCTATTTTTCTACGAAAAGTTTCGGCGAGCCGAACCGTCCCTTTGTATCTTATATGGAAATGTGGTTTTCTGAAATCCATACGCCGGATGCGAAGTTATCCATTCGTACGAGTCAGCAGCTTTATGCTGGTCAGAGCGAGTTTCAGGACATTGCGGTGTTGGATTCTCCTGCTTTCGGGCGGATTTTGACCTTGAATGGTAAGATTTTGTTTTCGGATGCAGATGATTTTGTTTACAATGAAATGGTGGCCCATGTGCCCATGGCTGTCCATCCCAATCCTAAGAAAATCTTGATTTTGGGTGGGGGTGATGGTGGTGTGGCTCAGGTACTTAGCCTCTATCCTGATATTGAAGCCATTGATGTGGTTGAACCTGACGAGATGTTGGTTGAGGTGTGTCGGGAGTATTTTCCTGACTATGCCAAGGGGCTGGATGACCCACGGGTGTCGGTCTACTTGCAGGATGGACTACGGTTCTTACGCAACTGCGAGAATGAGTACGACATCATCATCAACGACGCGACCGATCCCTTTGGGCACACGGAAGGGCTCTTTACCAAGGAGTTTTATGGCAATAGCTTCCGCGCCCTCAAGGATGACGGGATTATGATTTACCAGCATGGGAGCCCATTTTTTGACGAGGATGAATCGGCCTGCCGCAGCATGCACCGTAAGGCGACTCAGTCCTTCCCCATCAGTCGGGTTTATCAAGCCCATATCCCGACCAGTCCAGCGGGTTACTGGCTCTTTGGCTTTGCGTCCAAGGTCTATCACCCTGTCCATGATTTTGACAAGGAGCGCTGGAAATCGCGCCAGCTTTTTACCGAATATTATGCGGCTAATCTGCACGTGGGTGCCTTTATGTTGCCCCGCTATGTGGAAGATATTTTAGAAGAAGAGGAGAATAAAAAATGAGTCGTTTGTTAGTTATTGGTTGTGGGGGTGTTGCCCAAGTGGCCATCAATAAAATCTGTCAAGCTGAGGACACCTTTACCGAGATTACGATTGCCAGTCGCACCAAATCCAAGTGTGATGACCTCAAGGAGAAACTGGCAGGTAAGACCAACGTTAAAATTGAAACCGCCAGTCTGGATGCGGACAAGGTGGACGAAGTGATTGCCCTGATTGAGAGTTACCAGCCTAAGGCTGTCCTCAACGTTGCCCTGCCTTATCAGGATTTGACCATTATGGATGCCTGCTTGGCGACGGGGGTTCACTACATCGACACCGCTAACTACGAGGCGGAGAACACCGAAGACCCTGAGTGGCGGGCGATTTATGAAAAGCGTTGCGAGGAAGAGGGCTTCACGGCCTACTTTGACTACTCGTGGCAGTGGGCTTATCAGGACAAATTCAAGGAAGCTGGCTTGACGGCACTTCTTGGTTCTGGCTTTGATCCTGGGGTGACCAGCGTGTTCACCGCTTACGCCCTCAAGCACTATTTTGATGAAATTCATTACATCGACATCTTGGACTGCAATGGCGGTGACCATGGTTATCCCTTTGCTACCAACTTTAACCCTGAAATCAACCTGCGTGAAGTGTCAGCTCCAGGCTCCTACTGGGAAAACGGCAAGTGGGTGGAAGTGGAAGCCATGTCCATCAAACGCGAATACGACTTCCCAGAAGTTGGGCTCAAGGACATGTACCTGCTCCACCACGAGGAAATCGAGTCACTGGCGCGCTTTATCCCAAATGTCAAACGCATTCGCTTCTTTATGACCTTTGGGCAGTCTTACCTGACCCACATGAAATGTTTGGAAAATGTTGGCCTGCTTCGCACCGACACCATCAATTTTAACGGTCAGGAGATTGTGCCTATCCAGTTCCTCAAGGCTCTCTTGCCTGACCCAGCCAGCCTTGGTCCTCGGACAGTTGGGAAGACCAACATCGGTTGTATCTTTACAGGCATCAAGGACGGGGTGGAGAAGACCATCTACATCTACAATGTCTGTGACCACCAAGAGTGCTACAAGGAAGTTGGTTCTCAGGCCATTTCTTACACGACTGGGGTGCCTGCCATGATTGGAACCAAATTGGTCATGGACGGGACTTGGCAGCAGCCTGGGGTCTTCAACCTAGAACAGTTGGATCCAGATCCGTTTATGGACTTGCTCAACCAGTATGGTCTGCCGTGGGTGGTTGTTGAAAATCCGAAAGTGGTTGACTAATGAAAATTGAGCAAATTCCCACCCCTGCCTATATTGTTGACCTGAAAAAACTCAAAGCCAATGCTCTGCTATTGTCCCAAATCCAAGAGGAGACGGGCTGTAAAATCCTGCTGGCGCAGAAGGCCTACTCGCTCTATGCTACCTACCCCCTGCTGGCTCAGTATCTGGCGGGGACGACGGCTAGTGGGCTCTATGAGGCACGCTTGGGGCGCGAGGAGTTCGCGGGCGAGGCGCATGTTTTTGCCCCTGCCTTTAAGGACAGCGAGATTGATGAGCTGCTGTCGGTATCTGACCATATCGTCTTTAACTCGGAGCGGCAGCTGCGTAAGCACTACGCTAAGGCGCGTGCGGCTGGGGTTTCCATCGGGCTTCGGATTAACCCAGAGTGTTCGACCCAAGATGATCAGGCCCTCTACGACCCCTGTGCCTTTGGCTCTCGCTTTGGGGTGACGCTGGACAAGTTCAGCCCTGACCTGATTGAGTTGGTGGATGGGCTACATTTCCACACCCTTTGCGAGCAAAATTCGGACGATCTGGCAACGACCTTGCAGGCGGTGGAGGCTAAGTTCGGTGCTTATCTCCATCAGGTCAAATGGGTGAACTTTGGCGGTGGTCACCACATCACCCGTGAAGACTACGATCTTGACCTGCTCAAGTCCTGCATTCGCCATATTCAGGAGACCTATGGTGTCGAGGTGTATTTAGAGCCTGGTGAAGCGGTGGCGCTTCAGGCAGGCTATTTGGCGACAGAGGTGTTGGACATTGTGGAAAACGGCATCGAGACCTTGGTGCTGGACGCCTCTGCCACCTGCCATATGCCTGACGTGTTGGAAATGCCTTATCGCCCACCCCTGCGTGGCGGTGAGCAGCCCAACGTCAAGGCCCACACCTACCGCTTGTCTTCCAACACCTGCTTGACAGGGGACATCATTGGGGATTACTCCTTTGATGCGCCTGTCGCCATCGGCGACCGCCTCTACTTTGAGGATATGGCCATCTATTCCTTTGTCAAGAACAACACCTTCAACGGCATCGGTCTACCTAGCCTCTACACTATGGACAAGGACGGTGACTGCCAGCTGGTCAAAGCCTTTGGCTACGAAGACTTTAAGATGCGGTTGGGGTAGAAATAGGAGCCAACCATGACACTCGACGAACACGATAAAATTGACGGCATGGGCATTGCTGACGATAACCCTGTCTTTCATCGCATCAGGTCAATTCAAAGAAACTTACCCTGATCATGCTATTCAGGCGATTAGCTTGTTGGTTTATGCCAAAGAAACGGTGCCACAAGAAGGACTGGACTTTTTAGGCAGGGTTAATCAACAACTGCAAGCCTTCCCTGACTACCAATTCAGTATTCAATTATATTCTTAACTAAGGGAGACCCCATGAGCACACCTAAAACCCTAGGCTATCGCATGCCTGCCGAGTATGAGACCCACCAAGGGACGCTCATGATTTGGCCCATCCGCCCTGGCTCCTGGCCTTACAATGGTCAGGCTGCCAAGGCGACCTTTACCCAGATTATCCGCCAGCTGGCGACCGAGGAGACCGTCTACCTACTTGTGGACGCCCAGCATCTGTCTGAGGCCAGAGCTGCCTTGGGCGATGCCGTGACCTATTTGGATCTGCCGACCAACGACGCTTGGGCGCGGGACACAGGTCCGACGGTTTTGGTCAATGGCCGAGCAGATTTGCTGGCTGTCGACTGGAGCTTTAATGCTTGGGGAGGGGCTGTTGACGGGCTTTATCAGGACTATGCGGACGATGACTTGCTGACCAGTCGTTTTGCGGACGCCTTGGGTCTGCCTGTCTACTTCGCCAAGCCCTTCGTCCTTGAAGGCGGTGCGATTCACAGCGACGGTGAGGGAACGATTCTCGTCACCGAGAGTTGCTTACTCAGCCCAGGACGAAACCCTCACCTGACAAAAGAGCAAATCGAACAACAGCTTCTGACTTATCTAGGTGCGGACAAGGTCATCTGGTTGCCAAACGGCATTTACCAAGACGAGACCAATGAGCATGTTGACAACATCTGTGCCTTTGTCGGATCAGCAGAGCTGGTGCTGGCCTGGACAGATGATGAGACTGACCCTCAGTACGCTTTGTCCAAAGCCAACTGGGACTACCTTCAAACCGTGACCGATGCCAAGGGCAGACCATTCACCGTGCACAAGCTCCTTATCCCCAAGGAAGCGGTCTGTGTCAAAGAAGATGACCTAGCAGGCTATGTCTACGAGGAAGGCGAGCAGGAGCGACTGGCAGGGGAGCGACTGGCTGCCAGCTATGTTAATTTCTATATCAGCAACCAGTCCATTTTTCTGCCCGTTTTTGATGACCCTCATGACCAGTTGGCGATCGACTTATTGGCTCAGCTATTTCCCACACGAACCATCCGACCGATCCCTGCCAGAAGCCTGCTCCTCGGTGGTGGCAACATCCACTGCCTGACCCAGCAGATTCCTGCTGGTGGAAGTGTCGATGATTAGGGTGAGACGTGGAGAACCTGCTGATGCAGTAGCTCTTTCAGCGTTGTACCAGCAAGAGGGTTGGTTGACCTTTAAGGATAAGGTCAATCAACTGATGGCTCATTCCGCCTATCTGGTGCTTGTTGCCGATGAGACCGTGATTGGTTTTGTTCGTTATTTGACCGATCAGCTGGTCACAACCTTTGTTTGTGAATGCCTCGTGTCTGAAACTTATCGGGGTAAGGGTTACGGCAGTCTTTTACTTGATGAGTTGCAAGCAGCTTATCTAACAACAAGATTAGAGCTAATTTCCCAAGCAGACAGCTTTTATGACAATAATAGATTTAGAGCGGTTGGCACAGGTTTTCGCCGACCGTGATTAGAGAGAAGGACCCCCATGAGAAACGTAACCGTTGCTGCTATTCAGATGCAGTGCCAAGAAGCGGTAGCAGCTAACCTAGCCACTGCCGAGCGTCTGGTGCGTCAGGCTGCCAGCCAAGGCGCCCAGATTATCCTCTTGCCAGAGCTCTTTGAGCGCCCGTATTTCTGTCAAGAGCGTCAGTATGATTTTTATGATTATGCCAAGTCCGTTGAGGACAACGATGCCATTCAGCATTTCAAGCCTATTGCTCGTGAGTTGGGTGTGGTTTTGCCCATCAGTTTCTATGAAAAAGATGGCAATTCCCTTTACAACTCTGTCGCCGTGATTGATGCAGACGGAGAGGTTCTGGGGGTTTACCGCAAGACCCATATCCCAGATGACCACTACTACCAGGAGAAATTTTACTTCACGCCAGGTAACACAGGCTTCAAGGTCTGGGAGACCAAATACGCCAAGATTGGCATCGGCATTTGTTGGGATCAGTGGTTCCCAGAAACGGCTCGTTGCTTGGCCTTGAATGGGGCGGAGCTCCTCTTTTACCCGACGGCTATTGGCTCTGAACCTATTTTAGGAACAGATAGCACAGGGCACTGGAAGCGCGCCATGCAGGGACACGCTGCAGCCAATATCCTGCCAGTCATCGCTGCCAACCGCGTCGGTCTGGAGGAAGTCCTCCCTCAGGAGGCCAACGGCGGACAGAGTTCCCAGCTTAATTTCTACGGCACTTCCTTTTTGACTGATGAGACAGGCGACCTGCTCCAAGAAGCCGATAAGACTAGCGAGATGGTTCTCTTAGCGACCTATGACTTGGACAAGGGGCGCCGTGAGCGTCTGGACTGGGGGCTTTTCCGTGACCGCAGACCACACATGTACACACGCATTGCAGAATAGGAGAAATAAGATATGATTTGGAAACTGCTTGTTGGGGCTTTGATTGGCTTTATTGGTGGCGCTTTGACGAAAAAAGGAGGACAGGGTTGTCTTGCTAATATCTTAGCTGGTATCGCAGGGTCTTATGTTGGTCATGCTTTGCTGGGTGACTGGGGGCCATCTTTGGCTGGAATGGCACTGGTGCCTTCTATTATCGGAGCGGCTTTAGTCACTATTGTTGTGGCGCATTTTCTTGGTCGCGATTAAAAATTTGCCTAGTGATTAGGATAGGAAGTGGTCACTTTGGGTCTAGTCAGATAGCTGAGAGGCAGCTCTGCTATGTTAGAAAGAATAACCTTGTAAAGTAAAGCGATACCATTTTTATCGAAAGTATGCTATAATGGTTATAAAGATAAAGAGGAGGACGTGGAGTTATGCCTAAAGTTGAAAACATTGTGACCTCAAAATACCAAAAGGTTGCCCTTGAAATCGCAGGGCGCATCGCCGATGGCAAGTATCAAGTCGGTGATAAACTCAAGTCACGTTCGACCATTGCGAGCAACTTTGGCGTCTCTCCTGAAACGGCTAGAAAAGCCATCAATGTTTTAGTCGACCTCGGCATTTTGGAGGTCCGTCAGGGCAGTGGGTCAACGGTTATTTCTCAGGAAAAGGCAGAAGAGTTCATCACTCAGTTTGATTCTGAAAATAATATTAAGACCCTGTCCAAGGACATTATTGCGACCATCAATTACCAGAAAAAGGCCATGGATAGTATGAAACAGATGATTCATGCCTTTATGAATCAGACTTCTTTGGCAAAAAAACACTACCCGTTTCGTCCTTATGAACTAACAGTTACAGGAACGAGTAAGCTTGGGCAAAGTCTGGCAGATCTTAATCTTTGGCATCAGACAGGAGCGACCATTATTGCGATTCAGCATGAGGAGAACCTCATCTTATCGCCTGGGCCTTATGAAACGATTCAGGCTGAGGATATTCTCTATGTGGTTGGTGATGACCAGGTTTTAGCTAGAGTTGATACCTTTTTCAACCAAGATTAGACAGGGGAAAGTGCTTGTTAAGTGTTGAAAAATTTACAGTGAATAACACGTCTATTTTCCCTTGTTTTCAAGCAAGGGAAATTTTTTTGTGAAAAAGCGATAAAAAACGCTTGCAATTTAGTTTCATTTATGGTAAACTGACAATATAAAGATGTATAGAGGTATACAACTTTGTGTGGTCACTTTGCTTTGTCAAAATGAACGGACAAGCAAAAAAGACCTTAATTAAGATGTTTCTAAGAAAACGGGGAATTCCTTGGGGTGTGTTCATTACCTCGCGTTCTAGCCATCTATCAAACGTTCTGCCTATCCCTTATATAGCAGTCGTTACACAAAAAATAGGAGGAAAGATGTCAAAACTTACCAAACTGATAAGCGTTGTACTTGGTATTGTGTTGTTGACGCTCTTGTTGCCACTGTTGGTAACGAGTGCCCTCGATGCAAATGTGCCACCACAGCTGCTAGCTTTGAGAGACTTGTCGGGCATTCAATTCCCTTTTAGACAACTCATTGCGACCTATACGTTTTGGGCTGCTTTATCCCTCATTATCGTGATTTTAATCGGTATTTTAGTGATTATTATCTTCCCGCGTTTGCAAACAGAGTTACCACTCGCTAAAAAAGATGGTCAATTAGTGCTGAGCAGGTCAGCCATCGACGGTCTGGTCAAATCTGTTGTGCAGGAGCATGGCTTGATGAAAGACTTTGTGGTTAAGACCAAGCTTTACAAACGTCGTTTTAAGGTTAAGGTTACAGGTGATGTCGTTCCCAAATATGACGTCGTCAACCGCACTAATCGCTTAAAATCAGCTATTGAACGAACCTTGCGTGATTTTATCGGTGTGGAACAGCCGATTGACCTAACTGTTGTTGTCAAACAAGTTGATAAAACAGGATCAAGCAAGCAGAGTCGTGTGATTTAAGGAGGTTTTATGGATTTTATTCGTGAGTACAAATATGCTATCACTGGAGCTATCATCGCGCTCCTGCTGATGCTGATTATCCTCAGCTTCGGATTTTTCAAAACCCTCTTGTTGGTGATGATTGTAGCACTAGGTGCGATTATCGGTCACCAGTTTAAGGACACTGGTATTTTAGAGAAATACCTCATCAAATTAAGAAATAAATTATAAAAGGAGATGGACGGATGACAACTACCGTAACCCCTGTAACCCCAGTTGCTTTAGCTGGTGAGTTAACTTATGAAAATAAAGTTATCGAAAAAATCGTTGGTTATGCCTTGGAACATATTGATGGTCTCTTAGCCATTGACGGTGGCTTCTTTGCCAATTTGAAAAACAAGGTTGTTTCAACTGACAATGTCACAGACGGCATCAATGTTGAGGTTGGTACCAAGCAAGTCGCTGTTGATTTGAAGGTGATTGTTGAATACCAAAAACACGTTGGGACAATTTTTGAAAACATCAAGCGCGTTATTGTCGAAGAAGTTGGCAAAATGACAGACCTTGAAGTGGTTGAAGTCAATGTAACCGTTGTTGACATTAAGACAAGAGCCCAGCACGAAGCTGATTCCATTACTGTTCAGGATCGTCTAGAAAACGCCGCAAGTACGACCGGAGAATTTGCGAGCAAGCAAGCTGATTATGTCAAGTCAGCTGTATCTGGCACAGTAACTACAATTAAAGAGAACACAGAACCACGTGTGGTTTAATAAAAATAGAGAGGTTTATCATCATGACACAAGAAAAATTTGACGCAAAACTAGACCAAGTTGCAGGCGGTATTAAAGAGGCTGCTGGTAAAGTCACAGGAGACAAACAGTTAGAGGCTGAAGGAACGGCTGAAAAACTTGGTGGAAAAATCAAGGAAGGCATTGAAGATGCCAAAGCAACTGTTAAAGGGGCTATTGATAGCCTCCTAAAATAAAGGCAAACAAAGGAGAAATAGATGACAAATCAAGCAAATAAACCAGCAGAAACTACTGTAGTAAAACCAATTAAAACAAGTTTGACCTATGAAAACAAGGTGATTGAGAAGATTGTTGGTCATGCTTTAGAAACCGTTGATGGCTTGTTGGCTGTTAGTGGAGGCTTCTTCACTGACTTAAAAAACAAGACCTTCAACGCTGAAAAGGTCACTGATGGTGTCAATGTTGAAGTTGGTACAAAAGAAGTTGCGGTTGACCTTGACATTATTGTTGAATACCAAAAAGATATTCCTGCCATCGCGGAACAAATCAAGGAAGTTGTTAGCCGTGAAGTGGAACGGATGACCAAGTTAGTCTTGGTTGAGCTTAATGTTAACGTTGTTGATGTTAAGACACGTGCTGAACATGTTGCCGATTCAATCACCGCACAAGACAGGGTTGAATATGCGGCACAGTCAGCAAGTGACTTTGCATCTGAACAAGCAGAGAAAGCTCGTGTGGCCTTCTCAAATGGTATTGATACCGCCAAAGAAACAATCAGTGACGCGACAGAAGCTCGTGTAAACTAATGTTTAAGAGTTAAGAAAGAGAAAAGATGAATCGGTTACACTAAACTAGACAGAATTTATAAAGTGTTCTACACTAAAGAAAACAGGAGAACTCTATGTCTAGAAAAATCCGTCGTCAATTTAGTGATGACTTTAAGCAACAAATTGTTGA